>NZ_JBNGOS010000039.1:0-62672 GCF_050589685.1 Saccharicrinis sp. 156 | reverse complement strand
CAGAAATAATTAATTTAATTTTTAATGGCTAAAGTTAACGGCTATGGAAAGTAATCGGGACAAGTGATGCCTCGTTTCAGTGATGCCTTGTTTTATTGTACCTGCCATGTTCATGACGAGCCTATAATACATAATCCGGGTTTAATAATAAAATACTGCTTTGGTTGTTTGGTTTCTGATATTAATATCCAATCTCTACAAAGTTTATTATCTTTGGCGTTTCATAAAAATCAGATATTAAAACATTCAATTATAGAACCATGAACTTTGTTGAAGAACTGAAATGGCGCGGCATGATTCACGATATGATGCCCGGAACCGAAGAGCAACTGCAAAAAGAAATGACCACGGGTTATGTTGGCATCGACCCAACTGCCGATTCTCTTCATATCGGTCACCTCGTTACCGTGATGATGCTTAAACATATGCAGGTGGCCGGTCACAGGCCTATAGTTTTGGTTGGCGGTGCAACGGGGATGATTGGGGATCCTTCGGGAAAATCGGACGAACGTAATCTTTTGGACGAAACCACGCTTCGGCATAACCAAAATTGTATAAAAGAACAGTTAAGCCATTTTTTGGACTTTGACAGTGGCAAAAAAAACCAGGCCATCATGGTAAACAACTATGACTGGATGAAGGAATTCTCTTTCCTGGGTTTTATTCGTGACATTGGCAAACATATTACCGTTAATTATATGATGGCCAAGGATTCGGTTAAAAAACGAATCAGCGGAGAAGGAAACGCAGGACTTTCATTTACCGAGTTTACCTACCAGTTGGTTCAGGGCACCGACTTTTACCATTTGTATAACGAGTACGGATGCAAACTTCAGATGGGTGGTTCCGACCAATGGGGAAATATTACGACCGGAACCGAGCTTATAAGAAGGCTGAGTAAGGATGGTGAGGAAGGCAAAGCTTTTGCCATGACTTGTCCTTTAATTACAAAGGCCGATGGCGGCAAGTTCGGAAAAACCGAATCGGGGAATATCTGGCTCGACCCCAAGCGTACGAGCCCATACAAGTTTTATCAATTTTGGTTAAATGCCTCCGATGAAGATGCAGAGAAGTATATTAAAATTTTCACCCTGCTTTCGCAAGAGAAGGTGGAAAAACTGGTAAAGGAACATGCTGAAGCGCCACATGCACGTGCTCTTCAAAAAAGACTGGCCGAAGAAATTACTGTGATGATACATGGCCGGGAAGCGTATGAGGCATCGGTTGAGGCCAGCCAGATACTTTTCGGGAAATCGACCATGGACGCACTTAAAAAAATTGATGAGGATACTTTCCTTGCCGTTTTTGAAGGCGTTCCTATGTTTAATGTTTCAAAAGACGAATTGGAATCGGGAATTGATATCTTGGAACTTCTTGCTGTACAAACAGAAATTTTCCCTTCAAAAGGTGAGGCACGCAAAACCATTAAAGGCGGAGGTGTCAGCTTAAACAAAGAAAAAATTACAGTCGGTGACATGTCAGTAAATACCGATTATCTTTTAAACGACAAATATCTTTTGGTTCAAAAAGGTAAAAAGAACTTCTTTGTGGTTATTGTGGAGTAACACAACATCCACCTACAATATGCAAACCTTCATCAATAAATTTGGTGGAGGTTTTTTATGACCAATAATTAAAATTACTTTAGGGTTACAGATAATTTATACATTAACCTTAAACGTAAAAAAATGAAAAAGCTATTTCTTTTCGTGGCGATTTCTGCTCTTTTCTCAACCCTTTCAACTGCTCAGTTAAACAGTGGGAAATTACATATATCAGGAGCTTCTGATTTAACATTTACTTCTACTAAAATGAGATTCCAATATGATGGGGAAAAGATGGGCGATGAAGTCTCAAACAAAAATTTCAACCTTAGTCCAACAGTAGGGTACTTTGCTGTGGATAATTTTGCCATAGGATTGTCTTTAACGTATGAATACGATGAGGTAGAGGATTATAAAACAACCACTTCCATTGTAGGACCATATGCCATCTATTACATTGGTTCTTCCAATGTTCGTCCCTATCTAAGAGCTGATTTCGGTATTGGTACTCAAACCGAAAAAGAAGAAGGTTCGGATGAATTTAACATGGATGTTTTTGCTTATGATTTTGGCGGTGGAGTAGCCGTATTTCTGAATGATTTTGTTTCGCTCGACTTTGGATTAGTTTACGCTCATGTAGCTGTATCAGATTCTGACGACTCTAAAGCCAAGTTAATCACCGATGGTATTGGAGTACTTGCAGGCTTATCCGTGTATTTTTAATTCGAGATTAACATAATGACACGTAGATGCCATTAGTGTAGAACTCTACTCTATTTAAATTGACCTCAGTCCTGGCTTTTTTCATTTTTTTGTTCCATGAAGGTACCATAAAATTCCACTAACATATTTAATCTGTAGGTCAGTAACCAATTTTCGAAGGAATGCCTTTGTTCGGCAAGTTGACAAACAAACAATATTTACATACTTTTGGATCTGTATTTCTTTATTATGTGCAACCTAAAAAAATTGGATATGAAAAAATTACTATTAGCAGTGGTTATGATGACAATGGTTTCCTCATTGTCTTTTGCTCAAAACGAAAACATAAAATACGGCGGCGGACTTTCCTTGGGTACCGATTGGGCCGTTGATGGGGGAATGGGTATTGGGATTAACATTAGAGGCGAATATGAGTTTAACGAAGATTGGTCAGTATCTCCCGGTTTCACTTTTGTTTTTCCAAGTTCTGAGGGTGATTTTAAGTTAACGGCCTGGCAATTAAATGCAGATGCACATTACAATTTCTATGAAGAAGGTGATTTTGAATTTTATGGCCTGGCAGGATTGAACTATTCACACGTTAAAGTTAAATATGATGGACCTACTGGCGGATTTGGATTCTCCGCAGAAGCTTCGGATGGCGAAATTGGGATTGATTTAGGTGCCGGAACCAACTACGATATGTTTTTTGGTGAAATAAAATATGATACAGCGTTTGAGCACCTGGCCATAACGGTTGGGGTTCGTTTTTAACCATATTCCCAAAAATTATTAAACCGGCCATGCGCCGGTTTTTTTATGCCTTTTTTTATCTGGTAATATATGCTTCGTTTTCAAGGTGGTGCCCAATGCATGCATGAATGAAATATTGCACGTTTGGGGTTGGAGACCGAGTACACAGAACATTTTGAAGTTTTCAAGAAACAAGAGGAGCCAATTGTTATTTACGACCGGGTGCCAGACAGCCCCAACATGAACAAAATGCTACTTGAAGATTACAAAGCTGCCTTTCAAGTCATAGAACATCTCGTTTCTATTGGGTTGCAAAAATATTGCAACATTGAAAGAAATCAGTCCATGGACATATTAAATATAGATTGGAGGTTAGAGATGAGTTTATCGCTCAACAACAAACTCTAATCTGAACCAGGTATGCAAGGCGATTCGGTTTCTTAGACAAAAAACAATACCCGATCGTGTTTTCTGTGCCGGTGACCACTGGGCTATTACGCCATTCAATGCTTTATAAAAAAAGCACAGTGTACCGGAAAACCTAACCATTGTGGGGGTTCAGCAATTATTCGATCTCGGAAATTATAGAACCCACTTTAACAACCATTATTATGCGTACACGGCATATCAAAAGACATTCTACCTAAGATAGAGCGACAAAGCATAAAACCCGCTCCTATAATCAGCACACAAAAATTAAAGACAATCGGGGTATTTAAAGAACATTGAATCCTAACGTGGACAAAATATTTAAATTATACGGGTTAATACCCGCTAACATCGCCACCGCCCGACTCGCTAATATTTTTCTTTTTTGGGGAACCCATATAATTTACATCTCCGCCGCCACTTGCCTTAGCCGTTATAGATTCTGATGCAAAAACGTCGATATCGCCACCGCCACTTGCCGAAGCAGTTACATACTTGGCCTTCAATTTTTTGGCATTAATATCCGCCCCACCCGAAGCGGAAGCTGTAAGTTGTTCGGTCGTTCCTTCTACCATAATGTCAGCCCCTCCGCTACAGTTTAGTATTAAACTTTTAGTATCTACCGATAAATAGATATCGGCTCCCCCGTTTGACTTCACATTAAGATGCCCTGATTTTATAACAGAATTTCCTCTTATATCCGCACCCCCATTGGCTGTAATATTTGTAAACTCCGGGGCTGAGACATATACTTTTCTTACATCTTTTAAATTCCATCGGAAATTTCCTTTGACATAAACATGTAAAGTTCCACCTTTTACTTCGGTAACTATTCTGTGAATCTGACTTTTTGAAGCCTCCACCTCCACGCTGCACTCACTTCCTTGTACGATGTATACGTCTAAACCGGAGTTTGCCGTAATTGAATTAAATTTCGCCACTTCCCGCACTTCCCTTTCGTTGGTTCCGCTTTTTGCCAATAAGCTTACTCCGACAAGCAATGTGAATACAGATAATATTACTTTTTTACGTGCCATATGTGTTGTTTTTTATGTTTTGGGTACCTGTGCATTCTGACGTCTAATGTGCCACATAAGTTACAACATTTCAATATTTTTTTTCAAAAATAAACTACTTATAATTTTTACAGAGGCTATTTATTGCTTTACTAAATTCCATTCCTAAGAATTCACCTATTGACATTATAGAGAAAGCTTATTAAATTGAATAGATATTTAAAATAATGGATACCAGATACCATTAAAAAAAACGGGGCGGAACCGAAAAGCCATACGAGTAGGGTTTTTATACTCAGATTATGAAAAAGAATTTAGTTGTTTTATTTGTTGCCATGTTTGCACTTACATCATGTACGCAACGTTTGGTTGATTTCACCATTATTTCAACAAAAAATGTTGACCTAAGCAAAGGGGCCTCCTTTGAAAGAGGTAAAGCAAGGGTCGAAGGTTCTGATAAAGCTTATATTATTATTTTCATTCCCACAGGTATTCCAAATATGAAAGAAGCTATCGACAGAGCTATTGAGAGCGTACCTGGTTGTGTTGCTTTATTGGATGGTGTACTTTATAGTAAATTCTTTTATTTTATTGTTGGCGAAACAAAATATGTTGTTGAGGGAACACCTCTTATTGATCCGTCACTAACTTCTAATTATGAAGACGGCCCCATTTATCGAGTTGTAAAGCTTGACAAAAATGGTGGAGTCTCCCATATCGAAGATATTTCTGCCGACGAGTATTTAGCGTTAAAAAACAAAACCATCAAAGGCAATAACAAGGTTAAATTTGAAAACTCAACTACCCTAAGGTAAAATATATAAAAAGGATTGCTTTTTTGAGCAATCCTTTTTCATAGAATATAAGATTTGTATTTATTCTACCTCCCAAACTTCTCCCGAATTAACCAATTCTTCGAATGTATGTACCCTGGTATTTTTCTGAACCTCATCTAATTGCTTTTCAACACATTCATCGTAACTAAGTCCGTCCGCCGAACGGATAACCCCTAAGGCAACCGGTAGTTCCGGATAATCCATATTGGCTAACTTACGATGCATCGAAACATGATGGGTTTCGGCATCATGTACCAAAATATCATCCATGGTATACCCATCTTCACCAAGGGTAACCGCTTTAATGTTCATACCGTCCATCACCAAACCTTTGTCCCTGTTGGTGCCGAAAATCATTTTTTCGCCATGTTTTAAAACAATGGTCCTGTCCAATTTATGTTCTTTGTCTGTGATGGCCTCATGTGTTTTATCGTTGTAGATCACACAATTTTGCAGCACTTCCACTATGGATGTTCCTTTGTGTTTTGCAGCCTCCTCCAATACTTCCACGGAAAGTTTCAATTCTTTATCCACTGTTCTGGCAAAAAACTGGCTTCGTGCACCTAACGCCAATTCCCCGGGTCGAAAAGGATCTTCCACCGTACCAAATGGTGAAGTTTTAGAAATAAACCCTCGCTTTGAAGTCGGCGAATATTGTCCTTTCGTCAATCCGTAAATTTGGTTATTAAAAAGAATCACGTTGATATCAATATTCCTTCGGATAAGATGAATAAAGTGGTTTCCTCCAATCGCCAAGGCATCTCCATCGCCTGTAATCTCCCATACATGCAAATGGGGATTGGCCACCTTAACACCCGAAGCAACCGCTGCGGCCCTTCCATGAATAGTATGAAAACCATAGGTATTCATATAATATGGGAATCGCGAAGAACAACCGATTCCGGAAATGACGGCCACATTGTGCTGTTCCACGTTTAAGTTGGCCATGGCCTTTTGTACCGAATTAAGAATCGCATGGTCACCACATCCCGGACACCATCTTACACTTAAATCACTTTTAAAGTCGGTATATTTTAATTCACATTGTTCACTCATGACATTACTCCTCCAGTAATTTTTTAAACTGCTCCTTTAATTCCAAAACCGTAAATGGTAAGCCCTGCACTTTGTTGTACTGACGATACTGAATATCAGGAAAATTCATACGCAGGCAATTGGCAAACTGACCTAAATTTAATTCACAAACCAATATTTTTTTGTATTGCTTTAACACGTCATGTGCATTTTTGGGCAACGGATTTATATAGTTAAAATGTGCCAAAGCAATTCCTACACCCTCATCCTGAAGTTCCTCCACTGCGGTATACAAGTGCCCAAAGGTACCGCCCCAGCCAACCACAAGTACTTCACTATCCGGATCTCCTAAAATGTCTTGTTCCGGAATATAGTTTTCTATTTTTTTCACTTTGGCCTCCCGATAGTACACCATCTTCTCGTGACTTTCGGCATCATATGAAACACCGCCTGTATTTTCATCTTTTTCCAAACCGCCAATACGATGCATTAGACCAGGTGTACCAACGGGTGCCCAACAACGAACCAATGATTCGGGATCCCGTTTGTATGGCATCCAACCCTCTTTTTCTTCATCGGGAACACGCTTGGCAACAATCTCGGGATAGTCTGCCAAATCAGGAATCCTCCATGGCTGCGTACCATTGGCCAAAAAACCATCCGTTAACAAAATTACGGGTGTCATGTGTTCAATGGCAATTTTAGCCGCATAAAAAGCATATTCGAAACAGTTGATAGGCGAAGAAGCTGCCATCACCACACACGGGCTTTCTCCGTTTCTGCCATATAAGGCCTGCATCAAGTCGCTCTGTTCTGTTTTGGTCGGCAGTCCTGTTGACGGGCCTCCGCGCTGTACATTTACAATCACCAGTGGCAATTCCGAAATAACCGCCAAACCAATGGCTTCGCCTTTTAAGGCCAATCCGGGACCGGAGGTGGATGTTACAGCCAAATCACCTGCAAAACTGGCTCCAATAGCGGTACATATCCCTGCAATCTCATCCTCGGCCTGAAATACTTTTACACCTAAATCTTTACGGGCAGAGAGTTCTTGAAGAATCTCTGTTGCCGGGGTAATAGGATACGATCCTAAAAACAATTCAAGGTTTGCTTTCTGGGCAGCTGCAATCAAGCCCCATGCAACAGCAGTATTACCATTTAAGTTACGGTACTTCCCCTTTTTAATGGATGCCGGGTTAATATGGTACGAAGGCGTTACCGCTTGGATAATCACACCGTAATCATAACCTTCCTTCAGCACTTTTAAGTTGGCCTCCACAACCAATGGGTTTTTGGCAAACTTTTTCTTAATAAACTCACGTGTATGCTCAAGCGATCGGTCAAACAACCAATACACCAGACCAAGCGCATACATGTTTTTACTTCGCAAAATACTTTTATTATCCAATCCCATATCCTTCAGACTCTCTTTGGTAAGGGTTGTGATAGGGGCTTTAATAATATTATAATCGCCAAGTTTATCCTCGGTAATTGGATCATTTGTGGTATAACCCGCCTTCTCCAAATGTTTGTCATCAAAACTGTCCACATCCATAACGATGGTCCCGCCCGGTTTTACCCATTTAGAATTAGCCTTTAGTGCCGCCGGATTCATGGCCACCAGCACATCGGCATAATCGCCCGGTGTGTATACCTCCGTGTGGCCAAAATGAACTTGAAAACCGGAAACCCCACCAATGGTTCCTTGTGGGGCCCTGATCTCAGCCGGATAATCTGGAAATGTAGAAATATCGTTTCCAAAAACCGCCGAAGTATTTGAAAACAAGGTTCCGGTCAATTGCATTCCGTCACCCGAGTCGCCCGAAAACCTCACAACGACCTCGTCCCGCTCGATTACTTTTGAACTTCTGCCCATAATTATTTTAAAACTTTATATCAGGATTCTTTATAGATTCTTTCATCATAATTACATAAAATAAAATCCTGCAATAAGGGTCATTGAGGATTCATGTTCTAGTAATTTCCTTAAAAGAATCTGTTAGCGTTAATTGAACAGTAAAGGTAATCGGTATGGAATAACAAAAGCTTGACAGACGTCAGTATTTAAGCGTGAAAACCAATATTTTATGTTCTTTTTCTCCTCAACAAATACCAATCCAAAACTGTTTGTTTAAAGATAACTAAACTGATAAGACAATACAACGGATTTTCGAATAAATCAAAGTCATGCTCACGAACATATTATTTGCTAGTAAAAAGCGTAAATTTGCACGAAATGTTGGTTTAAGAATCAATAATAAATTTAAACAAATACTACTAAATTAATGGCACTAATAAAAGAAGTAAGGGGATTTACTCCCAAAATTGGAGAAAATGTATATTTAGCCGAAAATGCCACCATTGTTGGCGATGTTGAAATGGGAAACGATTGCAGCGTTTGGTTTAATGCAGTGCTCAGGGGGGATGTAAACTCAATTCGTATCGGCAATAAAGTTAATATTCAGGATGGATCTGTTTTGCACACGCTTTATGAGAAATCGACCATCGAAATTGGCGATAACGTTTCTATTGGACACAATGTTACCATTCATGGCGCAAAAATAGAGAACAATGTTTTGGTAGGTATAGGAGCTACTGTTCTGGACCATGCCGTTATTGGAGAAAACTCTATCATAGCAGCTAATTCATTAGTCTTAACCGGGACTAAAGTTGAGCCGAACAGTGTATATGCCGGAGTTCCCGCTAAAAAGGTAAAAGATATTGAACCGCAGCAAACCAAGGAAATGATTAATAAAATTGCGAATAACTATCTGATGTACTCTAGTTGGTACAAGGAGGAGTAATTAGGCATTGCTTAGTGAAGCAATGGTCTGTGCTGGTCCGGTTAACTTTTCCAAAGTTAAAAACTTTGGAAAAGTTTGATTGTTCATATGCTGATTATGAACATTTTCTGAAATCAAACCCATGATTTACAAGATTTACCAATGACATTTACAGATGAATATGTTTTACCTCGATGTCCTCTTTAAAAAAATAACCTGCTGTCTGCTTGAATTTATCGGCGTTTTCGGTAGTATAAAATGACACCTGACCATTTTTAGAGCACTTAGCCTCCATTTCGGGGTGACGTTTAAGGTAATCGGCCAAACTATCGGCAACAATATCACCTTGCGCCAAAATGGTACATGAACCTGGTAAAAACTGTTTTATTTTATCCAGAAGCAACGGATAATGGGTACAGCCCAAAATCACCGTATCAATATCCGCATCCTGTTTTAACAGGTTATTCACGTTTTTCCGGATAAAGTAATCTGCCCCGGCCGATTCTGCCTCACCGTTCTCCACCAATGGCACCCACATGGGACATGCCTCTTGAAAGACCTCCAGTTTTTTCGATTGTTTTTTTAATTCTATTGAATACGAATCCGATTGGACCGTTCCAACCGTTCCTAATACACCAATTTTATGGGTCAAGGTATATTGGGATACCACTTCAACACTGGGGCGAATAACGCCTAATACACGCCTGGTTGGGTCTATTTTGGGCAAGTCGTTTTGCTGGATAGTCCTAAGCGCTTTGGCCGACGCAGTATTACATGCCAAAATAATGAGGTGCACGCCCATTGAGAACAGTTTTTTGACCGCTTCCAGGGTATATTCATACACCACATCAAACGATCGGGTGCCGTATGGTGTTCGGGCATTGTCGCCCAAATACAGAAAGTCGTATTGCGGCAAACGTTTCCGTAGCTTATCTAATACGGTAAGCCCCCCGTACCCCGAATCAAAAACCGCTATGGGCCCTAACTTATTTTCCATTTATTACTTTCCATTTACTTAATAAAAGATAAGCCACAAATAATCTTGCCTCTTTACTAAAGTTGAAAACTTCGGAAAAGATTAAACCAAAAAAGGATGGCTATTTACATAACCATCCTTCAAATATATATTTTTTATATAGTTTCTAGTTAACCGAAGCCGTTAATTTAGCTTTCACCAACTCTTCCACATCCGTACTTTTTTCTGAATGATAGATAACAACCCTGGAACTAACATCAAAAATGTATATAAAACCATTTTCGGCACCTACTTCGTCAATTGCTTTCTGAATTTTTTGGATGATAGGTTGAAGCATTTGTTGCTCCTGGGTTTGTATGTTCTGTTGCGCCAACATCTTAAAGTTTTGCAATCGTTGTTGCAGTTCCTGGATTTCTTTTTCTTTAGTGGCCACAATTAACTCAGGTAAAGAATCCCTTTTATCCATATAATCGGTATACTTGGATTCCAACTCTTCATTCATCACCTTTAGGTTTTCCTCCAATTTTTGAGCTTCTTCTTGTAATTTTTTATCGGCGGCCAGCTTTTCAGGTAGTTCAGATACCAGCTTTTGAATATTAACGTGTCCGAATTTTAACTCTTGAGCAAATGTGCTTGAGCTAAACACAATCACCCCAACAACTAGTAGTAATTTAATCGATTTCATATGTTTATTTTTTTTATTCTTAGATTATTATTTTAATGGTAATTGATATTATTGAATTCCGAGTTTTGCTTTTACCAAGTTGGATACATCAATGCTTTTTTCCGACTTATATACCGCCAGGCCTCCTACTTCTTCAAAAATATATAGGAAACCATTTTCGGCACCTACTTCTTGAATGGCGTTACTCACTTTGTCGAAAATTGGCTTTTTAAGCTCCTGTTCTTTCTGTTGCAAGGTTTGCTGAGAAGTTTGAAAAAAGTTTTGAACCTTGAGATTGCTTTCTTGCAACTCGGTTTCGATGATATTTCTTTCATCGGGCGACATGTTACCTGCCTGCATTTTAGTGAGATAATCTGTCTGAAGCTTTTTTAAATCTTCCTGCATGGTTGTTAGCTGTGCCTCCAGAGTTTCGTATTGCCCCTTCAGTTGCTCGTCAATTGTTTTCAATTCGGGCATTGCGGATAATATCGCCTGCGTATTAACATGACCGAATTTAAGATTGGATTGTGCCGACACCATCGTAGAACCTATCAAGGCCAATCCAACAAAAAGTTGTTTAATTAGTTTCATAAATCAAGTATTAACATTACACATACCTTCTAGGTATATGCGACTATCTATTTTTTATATCCCAGTTTTTCTAAAACATCGTCGCTAATATCGTATTTTGCGTCGGAAAATAAAACTACACCGCCCGATGCTTTATCAAATATGGCCGCATATCCTTCGTCCTCCACCATTTCGCGTATGGCGTTGTATATGTCGTCCTGAATAGGCTTAATCAGCGCCTCCCTTTTTTTGCCTAATTCACCTTGCGGCCCAAAATATTTTGCTTGTAACTGTCGCGCTTCTTTTTCTTTGGCCACAATCTCCTCTTCTTTCTTTATTTTCATCTCGTTAGATAAAAACACGCTCTCGGTCTGGTAATTCTGATACATGGTTTCCACCTCGGCATATACGGCTTCAATTTCTTTTTGCCAACCTTGTGAGGTTTGATTCAATTGGTCGTTTGCTGCCTCAAACGCAGGTATATTCTTTAAGATATACTCCGTATCGACAAAAGCATACTTTTGAGCTTGTATAGTTAAGCCAAACGCCATTATCATCGCAATAAAAACTATTTTTTTCATGTCTTTAATTTTGGTTAAACACTACACTTGGTTTCATGTATCTCAAAAATCAAACCACAATTAAAATTGTTGCCCAATCACAAAGTGGAACTGGCTTCCATTGGCACCTTCAACCTGAGCTTCATCAAATCCATATCCCCAATCAATTCCCATCAATCCAAAAATTGGCAGGTAGATACGGACACCGATTCCGGCAGAACGTTTTAAATCGAATGGGCTATAATCCTGAAAATCGCTCCATGCATTACCTGCTTCTAAAAATGCCAACGCATAAACCTGGGCCGATGGCTGCAATGTTAACGGATATCGCATTTCAAAGGTGAGCTTATTATAGATGTTACCATCGTAACTCCCATATCTGTTTCTTGGCGTTAACGATGAGTTTTCATATCCTCTAAGTCCAACCGTTTGACTACCATACATACTATAACCTGACATTCCGTCTCCTCCCAGCATAAATTTCTCGTACGGGGAACGAACGTTTTCGTTATAATATCCCAGGAATCCCATCTCATATTTACCCATGAGTACGAGTTTCTCGGCTTTATCAAGCGGCGTAAATATCGATCCTTGTGTGGTCCATTTATGGTATTCGATATAATCGTATAATTGTTCCTGTGCTTCTGCTCTTTCGTCGGTATCTCCGTTAATCGTTAGGTCATAAAGGTTCGCATAGTTTTTGTCCATCCAGGCTGAATAAGGTGGTGTAAATTCCACCCCGAAAGAAAAGTTAGAGCCCCTACGTGTATACAACGGGTTATCGATGGAGTTGCGCGACAACATAAACTTGAAGTGTAAGTTCTGCGACACCCCGTTTTGCATAATAAAATATTGCCAATCCATGAGGTCGTAGTGTTGGTAGCTCACTTCGGCATATAACGAGAACCAGTCATCCGGCCATGTTAAACGCTTTCCGAAACCAACGGACACACCGAAAATTTTCATATGCTGATCGATCTCCGAAGCATCGTATTGGGAATAGCCGTAATTACTTCCATAACCTCCATAATAGCTACTGTTAAAATAGCTGTTATAATTATTGTAATAACTATCGGAAACACTTGATTGAATAGAACGGTATGCCGATACGGTTAACGAATTCGGCCTTTTGCCACCCAGCCACGGCTCGGTAAACGAGAAGCTGTACGACTGATAATACTTACCGTTGGTTTGTGCTCTCAACGACAACGTTTGTCCGTCACCCGTAGGCAACGGCCGCCATGCCTCTTTATTAAATATATTACGTACCGAGAAGTTTGAGAATTTAAGCCCCAATGAACCCACAAACATGCCGGCACCCCAACCGCCGGAGAGCTCAATCTGGTCATTGGCTTTTTCTTCCAGGTTATATACCAGGTCAACGGTCCCGTCCTCGGGGTTTGGCTGCACATCGGGTTGAATATTTTCGGGGTTAAAGTGCCCCAGCTGGGACAGCTCTCGTACCGTACGAATCAATTCCGATTTGCTAAACAGCTGTCCCGGTTTAGTACGAACTTCACGGCGAACCACATGTTCATGCGTTTTAGTGTTTCCATTGATGACAATATTATTAATAGAAGCTTGCTTACCCTCGTACACACGCATCTCCAAGTCAATGGTATCTCCATAAACATTTACTTCTACCGGCTGGATATTAGAGAACAAGTAACCGTTGTTCATATAAAGGTTATGCACCGCGTCATCATCCTGAAACAAACGCTCGTCCAATAGCTTTTGGTTAAAAACATCCCCTTTCTCCAGTCGCAACATGGCACTCAGATACTCACCGGGGTATATGCTATTCCCAATCCAGGAGATATCACCCAAGAAATATTTAGACCCTTCTTCAATATTTATCTTAATATCTACGGTATTGTCGTCGTTCCTGGATATGGAGTCGTAATCGATGATCATATCCCGGTATCCAAACTCATTATATTTATCAATTACGGCGACAAGATCCTCCTGATAGGTTTCGTCGATAAATTTTTTGGTACGGAAGAAATTTTTGATTTTACCTTTGGCATTGGTCTTCTTCATGGTACGGTTTAACTTACTGTCGCTAAACACTGTATTACCTGTAAAATCCAGTGCCCTAACTTTTACTTTCTCCTTTTTATCAACGGTAATGTCCAGGTAAACATGGTTCATTTTGGTAGTATCGTCCTTTTGCACTACACGAACCTCTGTATTATAGAATCCCTTGCCCACAAAATAATCCGTTATATATTTCTCGGAACGTGTAATCAGATAAGGCGTAACCTGACTTCCTTTCATCATGGCCACTTTTTCAGCTACGGTCTCTATCTCCGATTTCTTCAACCCATAGTAGTTGATATCCGACAAGCGAGGACGTTCCTGCAGTTGAATTTCGAGCCATATTTTCCCGGATTCAATTTTAGATGCCTTTATCTTCACATCGGAAAATAGTCCGTGCTCCCAATATTTCTTGATGGCCTCCGAAATTTTCTCGCCGGGAACATTGAGTTTTTGACCGACTTTTAGTCCGGAAAGGTTTACCAGGATCTTAGGATCGTAGTTTTGGATACCTGTTACAGTAATTTCAGCTATTTCGTATTTACGGGGAGAACCGGAATAGCTAATGAGAGGTACACTCTCTTGATTCTGAGCAAACGATAATGTGGGGAGTATGGTGAGAATGATAAAGAAAAGTGTAAAATGTTTCAGCATTATATATTGAATCTAAATTTTTCTATTTTGTTAATTGTTCGCTTGTTTTACCGAACCTTCTTTCCCTGCCTTGGTAATCGTTCAAAGCTTCGTAAAAATCTTCCTTTTGGAAGTCGGGCCAGAGCGTGTCGCAAAAATAAAGTTCGGCATAAGCCAATTGCCAGAGCAAAAAGTTACTTATGCGTAATTCACCGCTCGTCCTAATCATCAACTCGGGATCGGGTATATTCGCTGTGGTTAAATTATTTGAGATTATTTCGGCATTAATGTCATCAGGTTCTAATTCATTATCTTTTACTTTACGGGCTATCTTGCGGATTGCATCCGTGATTTCCCATCTTGAACTATAGCTTAACGCCAAATTTAAGGTAAGACCAGTATTTTGTGAGGTTTTTTCCATGCACTCCATCAACTTGCGGTGCACGTCTTTTGGCAGGGTATCAACACTACCAATAACTCCCAATCTAACATTGTTTTCCATCAAGGTTTTCGTTTCGGAGCTAATTGTCGAAACCAATAACGACATCAAAGCATCGACTTCCAGCTTGGGACGGTTCCAGTTTTCGGTAGAGAAGGCATATAATGTAACATACCCTATTCCCAACTCCGCTGCCGCTTCCGTTACAGCACGAACAGCTTTAACTCCATTCTTATGCCCAAAAACTCTCGAATTCCCGCGCTTTTTTGCCCATCGCCCGTTTCCATCCATGATGATGGCCACATGTTTGGGCAATAATTCTTTTATCAGTTTATCCTTTACTGACATATTTTATCTGTCTTTGCCTTTTTTTTAATAACCACTATTACATTGTGCCTTTCTTGTAAATAAACTAAACGTCATATGCACACTGGCCACAGAGTACATATCTGTATTATGGATTTTACTTTCGCTGTTAAACCCGTATGCATCCTCTGCATTTACAGGAAGGTTTGAACCTACCACATCCAAATCGTCAACAAAAGTCTTCCTGAAACTCCACTCCGCTCCCACCCTTATCCACTTGTTTATTTTATACTTGGCTCCAATACCGAATGGCAAAGATAATATAAAAACCGTTTGTTGAGAATTATTTCCAATTTCTGTCGAAAATCTTTTATAAACACTTGTGCCCAAGCCCAATGAAATATATGGCGTAAAATTCGTCGTGCTTACGAAAGGATGATCGTACGATTTAAAATTAAACTCCATTTGTAGCGTTCCATCCGCTACTTTCCTACTAAACGAATAGGGCACATCACCTTCCGGGAACAACACGTTGTTGTCCGGGTAACTTCCTTTTAAACTTGCCACTCCAAGGGTTCCTTTCAAGGCGTACCTGTCGTCAAGCACATATCGTGCCACACCTCCAAATGATAAACCCGGCTGATAAAATTGGTTTTGAGGATTAAGGTCGCCCAAATAATAAGATGTTCCTACATAGCCTCCAAGCTCAACTTTGTCCTGAGCAGCACCAAAACTAATGGTAACAAACAGTCCTACAAAAACATAAATGGCCTTTAACCTAAGTTTAACTTTATATCTAGTTCTTGAATACATGCTAACAACACGCTTTTTTGTTTTTCTATAATCCCCAGAATCGCAAATGTAATATATAAATACTAAAAACTCCGCAGTAAAATAAATTCAATCCAGACATTTGCAACCTATTATTATAACCTCTAATTTTCTTTTTTATTGTAGCGAGAAGATCGGTTAAACCGACAAGTACTTGAAACCATCATTAATTCATTTTTTCAATAATCGTCTGAAAGTGCCTAACACAAAGACAAATCAGAAACAAAGAGCTAAATATACACAAGAATCGTAACCCTGCACAGGCTGGCATACCTCTCTTAAAACTACCAAAAGATCACAACATTACACCCTTTATTCTTCATACCAACCAGTTTAGTCCTCTCAGAATATCCGATTAAAAATAGGCCGTTTATGTATTGTGCCCGAGGGCTTTATTTCGTAACTTGTATATTCTTGTAAACTCCAGATATTAATTAATTAAAAATCTTTAATTATGAAAGCTAAAATTTTAGTAGTTGGACTATTGATTTCCTTTTTTGCAATTACTTCAACACAGGCGCAATCTGTTAGGGAAGTGATAGGAGGATTCTGGGAAAGAGTAATGTATGAGTGTGACGGAGATAATCTTTATGGTACGTTTACAGGTAGTCAGGTGACACATTTCAACAAGGATGGACATGTAGATTGGGTTAAGGCGTCCGTAAAAGCTGTGGTTGTTTCTGCCTCGACCGGTGAGATATTTAAAGTATCTCAATATAGCCGACATGTAATAAACGAACCAGGCGAAACTAGTTATTTTACATTCCATCAGAACTTTGTAGGAAACATGGGTACACATTATCAAATTGCCGTAACCTTTGAGATTGATCCGGCAGGAACCTGGAAACCCATTAGAGAAAAAGCTCATTGCTTCTAATAAAGGATAAAATTTTAAACACGCTCTGAGGTGAGCAATACAATAAACATATCTCCTCATTCATCTTCAGTTGGACTTTATTGAATTTGCGGGAGGAGATTTTTTATGCCAATTTTCCTTGCATTATAATTTACATTTAACCAAAATGTAAAACAATACATTGCGTATGTCATTTTTTTAGTTGGTTTAGCTTTATAATTTTGGATAAAATTTAATTGTAAAAATATGTACGGAGACTTCAAAAACCACTTGATTACCGAGCTTGAACAGATAAAAGAGTCGGGATTATATAAAAACGAGAGGATTATAACCACGGCACAAGGGGCTGACATTAAGGTTAGCACCGGCAAAAACGTATTGAATTTTTGTGCCAACAATTACCTGGGCCTTTCTTCGCATCCGCGGGTGGTTAAAGCTGCTCAGGAAATTATGGATACCCACGGTTACGGCATGTCTTCGGTTCGTTTTATTTGCGGAACCCAAGATATCCATAAAACACTGGAGCAAAAAATCGCCAGTTTTCTTGGGACCGAGGACACTATATTATATGCCGCATGTTTCGATGCCAACGGCGGCGTTTTTGAACCTCTGCTGAACGCGGAAGATGCTATTATCTCAGACGAATTAAACCATGCTTCCATCATTGATGGTGTTCGTTTATGCAAGGCTGCACGATACCGTTACAAGCATGCCGACATGTCCGACTTAGAAGAACAATTGAAGAAAGCACAAGCACAGCGCTATAGAATAATTGTTACCGATGGGGTTTTTTCTATGGACGGTGACATTGCCAAATTAAATGAAATTTGCGACCTAGCGGAAAAATACAATAGTATGGTAATGGTGGACGATAGCCATGCCTCCGGATTTATCGGAAAAACCGGTCGTGGAACGCACGAATACCATCACGTAATGGAAAGGGTGGATATTATTACCAGCACACTCGGCAAAGCGTTAGGTGGCGCACTGGGCGGGTTTACCTCCGGCAAAAAAGAAATTATCGACATGCTTCGTCAGCGCTCCCGTCCTTATTTATTCTCCAACTCTTTGGCTCCAGCCATCGTTGGTGCAGCAAGCGAGGTGTTTGATATGTTGACGGAATCGACAGTGTACAGGGATAAGGTTGTTGAGAACGCCGCATATTTCAAGGAGAAAATTCAAGCCGCAGGATTCGATATCAAACCAACCGATTCTGCCATAATTGCCCTAATGCTTTATGACGCCAAACTTTCGCAGGAGTTTGCCAACAAGTTACTGGATGAAGGTATTTATGTGATTGGATTCTATTACCCGGTTGTGCCAAAAGGGCAAGCCCGAATCAGAATTCAGATTTCAGCAGCTCACGAAAAAGAGCATCTCGACCGGGCTATTAATGCTTTTGTGAAAATAGGAAAAGAGCTAAAGGTGATTTAGCAAGTGGCGACTTACTTGTGGTTATTCTGATAATTGATCATTTACCCCTGTACCCACATCTTCCCGAAGGAATTAAACTTCTGGTATCATGATGTCTCTTTGCTCCATCGATGTGGGACATAACAATATCGGATCTTTAAACCGGATATGTATTTGAGATACGTAATGCGCATTTAAAACACCATAAAACAAGTAATTGCTGAAAAGATGCATAGCAACGCTCTGTTGTGTTGAAGCAACTCAGTGAAACGCCATGTTTTGAAGCAGTTTAACCCGGATTATGCATTAGCACTTCGTCGTGAACATTGAAAGTGCAATAAAACAAGGCTTTACTGAAACGAGGCATCACTTGTCCCGATTACTTTCGGGAGCATCGTTATGGTGAGTTGAAGTGAAGCAGCGGAGTGTCTTGTTTTGAAACAATTTCAATGTGCAATAGGATTTCCAATGCAGATTGCGGGTTTAACTTCACAGAAAGATATAGCTTAGCTTGTTTTTAGGTGGGATCTAAAAAGTTTAGAAAAAAAGCCCCGATTTTTGCAAAAATCGGGGCTTTTTTTTTTAGAACATATCCTTCATTCTACTGAAAAAACTCTTTTCATGGGAAGATGGTTTTGGGGTAAAACTCTCTGATTCTGCCATTTTCTCCATTGCTTTTTTCTCTTCGCGAGAAATATCCTTGGGTATCCATACATTGATCTTCACCAACAAGTCACCTCTTCCGTAGGCGTTTACTTCCGGCAGTCCCTTACCTCTCAAACGTAATACTTTTCCTGGTTGGGTTCCCGCTTCGATTTTCACTTTTACACGACCTTCCAAAGTTGGGATTTCAACCGGAGCACCTAACGTAGCTTCAGGAATACTCACAAATAAATTATACAACAAGTCTCTTCCGTCACGAACCAGCTCGCTATGCTCTTCTTCGTGAATAAGGACCAACAAGTCACCGTTAATACCTCCACGGCGGGCGGCATTGCCTTTTCCAGAAACGGACAACTGCATGCCTTCTTCAACACCGGCAGGAATATTGATAGAGATTACTTCCTCATCCTTTTCAATTCCCTCGCCTGCACAATACTTACATTTGTTGGTAATTATTTTTCCTTCCCCACCACAGGTAGGACAAGTAGATGCGGTCTGCATCTGACCTAATATGGTATTGGAAATCCGGGTAACCTGACCTGAACCGTTACATGTTGAACAAGTGCTGTGAGAAGCTCCTCCATCTGCTCCCGAACCTTTACAGTGACTACATGGAACGTATTTTTTTACTTTAATTTTCTTTTCAACACCATTGAGAATCTCATCCAGAGTAAGGGTAACTTTTACGCGAAGGTTTGAGCCTTTATTTACGCGCTGACGGCCACCGCCGCCAAACCCGCCAAATCCGCTGAAACCACCGAATCCGCCACCTCCGAATATATCTCCGAAGTGTGAGAAGATATCGTCCATGGACATACCTCCGCCACCAAAACCTCCGCCGGCCGCTCCGCCAACGCCTGCATGGCCAAACTGGTCGTAGCGCGATTTCTTTTGGGCGTCGCTCAGCACCTCATAAGCCTCGGCAGCTTCTTTAAATTTTTCTTCAGCCGCCTTATCACCGGGGTTTTTATCGGGGTGAAATTGAATCGCCTTTTTTCGGTAGGCTTTTTTAATTTCCTCCGGCGAGGCATTTTTCGATACCTCCAGTATTTCGTAATAATCTCTTTTCGACATAACTTATATATCAGGTGCTATTTATTCTCCGACAACAACTTTTGAAAAACGCATTACTTTATCATTCAGCATATACCCTTTTTCAACACAATCAATCACTTTTCCCTTCATTTCATCAGTTGGGGCCTGTATTTTTGTAATAGCCTCATGCAAATCCGTGTCAAAATCTTTTTCCTTTGCTTCAATTTCAACCACTCCATTCTGCTTCAGAAACTCTTGAAACTTGTTATAAATCAAATCAATCCCTTCCTTCACGGCCTTCAGGTCCTTCGCCTCGTCGATATGTGAAATTGCCCTGTCAAAATCGTCAACCACCGGCAAAATACCATTCAACACAGATTCCCCGGCACTTTTCATTAATTCCATCCGCTCTTTCAAAGTACGTTTCCTGTAATTATCATACTCTGCTGTCAAACGCAAATACCTATCGTTTAATTCAGAAACCTTCAATGATAGCTCTTCGATTTTTGCTTCTTCTTCACTTTGAGACGGAACATCTTCAGTGCTTTCCTCCTTCACTTCATCCCCAACAGTCTCCCCTGCTTTATCCTTCTTATTTTCGGTAGCATTAACGGTTACCTGTTCTTCAACCACTTCCTCCTTTTTTTGTTTTTTTGATTCTTTACTTGCCATTATATTATTTTATTTTTATTTCATTACGTACGCTTTGCCTTCACAATTATTTTGCCATCGGCATGGTTTTGGACAAATTGACAGCGTTTTTGAGGATTATCCCCAAAATGTCATATTGCAAAACTAACAATGGCAGTACATACACTCGATGCACTGCCATATATTTGTTGAAATACCGTTTATTGTTCTGCCGATTATTATTTATACTGAGCCATGATTTTCACTTCAATTTTTTAGGCTGCTGAATATACTCCAATATCCAATAATAATCTACAATAGTTTCACTTGACATACTTTTTAAGAGCTGCCTCTAAATAAGGCCCCCTCAATCTTTTGGCAACGATTATGCCATCACCATCAATTAAAAAGTTGTCGGGGATGCCCCTAACACCATAAATCTGGGCTGCTTTAGAACTCCACCCCAATAGGTCACTCACATGGCTCGACCAGGTCAGCTTATCATCCTCTATCGCTTTAATCCACCTCTGTTTCGACTTATCAAGCGAAACACTATAAATTGTAAATCCTTTCCCATTGTCAAACCTCTTGTCTTTAAACTCGTTATAAGCTTCTACCACATGAGGGTTTTCCCTACGGCATGGCCCACACCACGAAGCCCAGAAATCAATTAACACCATCTTGCCTTTTAAAGAAGATAAAGCTATCACTTCCCCATTGGGGGACAAGAGCTTAATCTCAGGTGCCTTATTGCCGATTTCCAGACCTGTTTTAACATTATCACTGGCACTTAAATTAAGCGTCAACAAAAACAATATCCCCAGTACGATACCAAACTTTCCTAAATTTATTTTCTCCATATCTCACCTTAATTAATCCTAAATAAAAATATACATCAAACAACGGTTTGTCTCAAATGTTTAATTCATTGGTCCTAAACCCCGCCAAATCCTAACAAGAATCCTGCCTAAATTTTTTAAAGGAAATGAATTAGGACACAAAAATATCCTAATCCAAATCCAATAACAAACTTAGTTATTTGTAGATATTTTTAATCGAAAAATGTAAAAAGAAGAAAATTAATTTCTGTGAAGGTACTCCAGTGACGCTGCCACTTTGTTAATACTTGAGCCACGTGCCACCAAACGACCGTCTCCATCAATAAGATAATTGACTGGCTCCTTTGCCTGAAAGCTTTTTGCGATGGACGATTCTGCTCCTTGATAGTCGCAGATGTGCAGGGCATTGACAAGTCCATCCTCTTTAATAGCTTTTGCTAAAGGCGATTTAAATCTGTCAAGAGAGATTGATACAACAACAAAACCCTCTCCATTGTGAAATTTGCTGTTCGCAAACTTCTTTTGAAGCATCATCTTTTGATGATTCTCTACGCGAGATTCTCCATCGAACGAGGCCCAGAAATCAATTAAAACCATTTTTCCTTGCAATGATTCTAAATCAAAATCGGATCCGTTCAGTAAAGTAGTTCTTAACTCAGGTACTCTATCTCCTATCCCCATACCGACCGAAGGTTCCGGTATTCCATTGATAAACGATAAGAATCCTGGCCCTGCTAAAACAACCAATAGTAATAGTTTTAGCTTTCTCATACATACATATTTTGGTTTATACTCACGCTGCAAAGTTTAAAAAAATTGCAGTGCAGTTAATCTTAAATTAGATTAACGTACCCGTTTTCATGACAAATGTTAGTAAAACGATCGTCAAAAGTATATTCAAAAACATTAAAAACCAAAACAATTTATTTGCAATTAATATTTTATTCATTATCTTTATGGGTTTACCCTACAAAAGTTAATGCAATACCACAAAATCATATTTATATACTGCACTGTATATCATTCACTTACATATATAAGTCTGGGCTAATAGCATCCCTGAAATCACATCGTGTTAAACATTGTTAAGGTATGTAACCTTTTCAACACTCCCCTTTTAAAAGATTTTAATCACTCAATTTTGTAACCAAATGTCTTGAAAAATTTTCATGATAAAAAGAACCCTATCCACCTTACATCATCCTTTTTAAGGCTTAAATATTTTGGGAAAGTTTGAGAAGCACAAAAAAAGGGTTTCACACAACGATGAAACCCTTGAATACCATGTATAAATATTGCTCTTAAATTCTTTTAATCTTAGCGCCTAACTTTTGAAGCCTTTCATCAATATTCTGATATCCCCTGTCTATTTGATTGATATTTTGGATAACACTCTTACCCTTAGCCGATAAAGCAGCTATTAACAATGCCACTCCTGCCCTGATATCAGGTGAAGTTAAAGTGGTACCCCTCAACGATGTTTCTTTGTTTAGTCCGATGACTGTGGCTCTGTGTGGATCGCATAAAATAATACGTGCGCCCATATCAATCAGTTTGTCCACAAAAAACAATCGACTCTCAAACATTTTTTGGTGTATCAGTACGCTTCCTTTGGCTTGGGTAGCTATTACCAGAAAAACGCTCAGCAAATCAGGTGTCAGTCCCGGCCAAGGAGCATCGGCAATAGTCATAATGGAGCCATCGATAAAAGTTTCTATTTCATACTCCTTTTGTTCTGGAATATAAATATCATCTCCTCTGCGCTCCAACTTAATTCCCATTCTCCGGAACGCATCCGGAATAATTCCTAATTCGTCGTATGCCGTATCTTTGATCGTGATCTCAGAACCAGTCATGGCGGCCATTCCAATGAAACTACCGATTTCAATCATATCAGGTAAAATGCGGTGTTTACATCCGCCCAGGCTTTCTACTCCCTCAATATATAAAAGGTTAGACCCTATCCCTGTTATTTGGGCGCCCATGCTCACCAACATCTTACATAACTGCTGTAAATAAGGTTCACATGCGGCATTATATATGGTTGTTTTACCTTGGGCAAGCACAGCGGCCAAAACAATATTGGCAGTACCCGTTACTGATGCTTCATCCAACAACATATACGCACCTTTTAATGCATCGGCCTCAACACTATAAAATATTTCGTTGGGGTTATAATGAAAACTGGCACCTAACTTTTCAAATCCAATAAAGTGGGTATCCAATCTGCGACGCCCAATCTTATCGCCTCCGGGCTTTGGGAAATAAGCTTTTCCGTAACGTGCCAAAAGTGGCCCCATAATCATAATGGATCCACGCAAGGATGACGCTTTTTTTCTGAATTCCCGGCTTTGAAGATAATCCAGATCAATATTTTCAGCCTTAAAGGAACAGGTATGCCTACTTACCCGATTGATTATTACACCTATATCGCCCAGTAAGTTGATCAGATTATTTACGTCAACAATATCGGGGATATTGCTGATAACAATTTCTTCTCTTGACAGTAAGGTCGCACATATAACCTGTAGTGCTTCATTCTTAGCCCCTTGTGGGGTAATTTCGCCGGAAAGCTTGTGCCCTCCTTCAATTTCGAAACAGTGCATTAATTTAGGATTATAAAATTAGCCTTTAGAATCGACTTCATACTTTTAATACGTCAAGTCCTGCATGTAACTCAACTAAGATTTGCTTCTGCGGTCGTCGTGACGCTTAAAAGTACGCTTCTTCTTGTTGCGGTTTGGACTCACTTGATTATCCCTTTGTTCCGGAATTTTAATGTCGTCACCAATGTCAAGTTTTCCTCCCGACATCTTTCTCATATCATTAAATATACGCTCATCACCGGGGAAATCTTTGTTCCACGTAATCAGCGATTTCTTCATGTTATTGGCGATCAGCATAATCAAATGCTTTTTATGCTCGCCATCTTCCATCTCGGCAGCTTTATCAATCATATGTTCAATGGTACGTCCATAGTGACGGTATTTGATACGCTGATTGTTGTAAGCTAGTTTTTTGGGTCTCTCATTTAATGTTTCCCTTTCAGGAAGTTCAAATGGCGTTTCGATTTCCAATTTAAAATCGGACATAATAGCCAAATGATCCCACAGCTTATGTTTGAAATCGTTTACATCGCGTAAATGCGGAAACATATTTCCCATATTTCCAATAATGGAATGTGCGCACTTGGTTCTTTCTTCTATGTCCTGGATGGAAACACAATGGTCCACCATTTTTTGAATATGACGCCCATACTCAGGCAAAAGCAACTTTTTCCTATTCGAATTATAATCCATAATCAATAAAAATCTCTTCTCTAAAATGAATCTTTTGAGATATTATTAAAACCCTTGCTATTTAAAAAGCTAACTTTTTGATTAAAACAGTTCGGATTTTGGGGGCTTTAATTGTAAATTGTGCAGTAAACATGTATATATCATGCAGTACTATGGCCACAAATCTAACCCAAAATTTTTAGTTTGGCAAATTTTAAAAGTAATTGTTTAACGCCCGCATTTTCAAAGTCTACGGTAGCTTTTGCATTTGGCATCTGCCCATCAACACTAACAATCTTACCTTTACCAAAACGAATATGTTCTACGGCTACCCCTGGTTTAAGGTTACCCGAGCTTGATCCTTTAAACGCCACAGACTTTGTGGAAGACTGTTGATTGCCCACTTTTTTAAAATTATAACCCGGATTCCTAACTTGTTGGGAACCTCCCAGCGAAGGCCGTTCAGTCTGTTTGGGCGCAAACTTTCCAGGTCGCCCGGGAATTTTTGCCTGTCCACCGGAGAACTCGACAAACTCTTCATTTATTTCTGCGATAAAACGGCTGGGCCTGCAAAATGCCGACTCACCGTACTTATAACGTGTACGTGCAAAAGAAATTGTGGCGCTATCTTTGGCCCGGGTTACAGCCACATAAAACAACCTGCGTTCCTCTTCCACTCCTTGTTCACTATCCAGCGTCATAGTGGATGGGAAAAGCCCTTCTTCAACGCCAACCACATATACATTTTTAAATTCCAACCCTTTACTGGAGTGAATAGTCATCAAGGTAACTTTATTTATATCGTCATCCGATTCATTGTCCTGATCCGTCAACAAGGAAACCTCTTCCAGAAAATTGACAAGCCCTGTTTCTCCGCCCTCTTCCAGACGGTTGTTTGTAAATTCCTGGATACCATTTAAGAGTTCCTGGATATTTTCCTGACGTGCAACAGCTTCCGGAGTCCGGTCGTGGTACAAGTCCTTCATCATACCACTCTGTGTGGCGATCTCCATTACCAGCTCGTATGCGGATTGTTGGTTGATACCGGCCGAGAAACCGCTGATCAACCCAACAAACGAGTTCAGTTTGCGTTGGGTGCCGGCATTAAACAATTTTGCCGTATTCTCCAAAGACACCAAAACCTCCCACATACTCTTACCGCTTGCAGAAGCTGCTGTTTCTATTTTATCAAGTGTAGTTTTACCTATTCCCCGGGCAGGGTAATTAATTATACGCTTTAAAGCTTCCTGATCGGCAGGGTTTACCGTTACACGACAGTAAGCCAATAAATCTTTGATCTCCTTTCGCTGATAAAAACTTAGTCCGCCATATATTTTATAGGGCATATTTCCTTTTCGCAAGGCCTCTTCAAAGATACGGGATTGCGCATTGGTACGATACAGGATCGCAAAATCGCGATATTCACAATTTTGCTTAAGCTTTTTATCCTTGATGTCGTTGATTACAATATATCCTTCTTCAATATCGGAATAGGCGTTATGAATCTTTATCTTACTTCCGTGGTCTTTCTCGGAGAAAACATCTTTTTTTATCTGCCTTGTATTTTTCTCTATGATGCTATTTGCAGCGTTTACTATATTTTGTGTCGAGCGATAATTTTGTTCTAGTTTAAAAAGCTTATAATCGGGATAATCATTCCTAAAATTTAGAATGTTCTCGATTTTAGCACCCCTAAAACTATAAATGCTCTGAGCATCATCGCCAACTACACATATATTGCCATGCTTTTCGGCCAATTTTTTAATGATAATATACTGCGAGTAATTCGTATCCTGATACTCATCTACCATTATATATTGAAACCTATCTTGGTATTTTTGCAACGTTTCGGGGTAATCACGAAATAAAATATTGGTATTCAGCAACAAATCATCGAAGTCCATCACCCCAGATTTGTAACATTGGCGCATGTACCTGGCATAAATTTCGTATATCATACTTTTTCGGGATGCCTGGTCTTCCATCATACGATGCTGGTCGCGGGCATAGGCAGCAGGTGTTACCAAATCATTTTTAGCTGCCGATATTCTCCCGAGTACCGAACCCACCTTATACTCTTTATCGTTCAGTTTCATCTCTTTGATGATAGACTTGAGCAAACTCTTGGAATCGGCGGTGTCATAAATGGTAAATGATGAAGGATAGCCCAATTTATTGGCTTCACTTCGAAGTATCCGTGCAAAAACAGAATGAAATGTACCCATCCATAAATTCCTTGCAATATCTCCGCCCACAATGGTAGCAATACGTTCCTTCATCTCCTTTGCTGCCTTGTTGGTAAAGGTCAACGCCAAAATTCGGTACGGGGGTACCCCTTGCGTAAGCAAGTGAGCAATCCTGAATGTTAACACTCGGGTTTTGCCGGAACCGGCTCCTGCGATCACCAATGACTGTCCCTGAGTTGTAACTACCGCTTCCTGCTGCGCCGGATTTAATTGTTCAAGATATTTTTGCACTAATATTTCGTTTTTTAAAATATATGCAAAGATATAGAAAATGGCATGTGAAATAGATACGATTAAAACAAATATTCATCAACGCACGAGTATGTTGGTAATTTTTACTGGCCTCCAATACTTTGCTGGTTTAGCATCATCATTAATTCACTTTTTTTAAATCTGCAATTATTTATTATTGGTCATTTCACCTTATACAATGTTAATTTATATTAATTTTATTATTTTTTTCAATACCATCCGTTTGATATACTGCACTTTAATAGAACCATACTCAACATTGAGTATGGACAAACCATAAAGTTTAAAGTAATTTTGTATTGTCTTTAATTTAAATCCTCAGTAATACATCCTCCAGGATAGCTAAACGAAGCAAACTGGATTTTAAAAATTGAATTATAAACTTTTAAAATTAGATGTTATGAAAAGGATTATATTAGCAACTTGCGCGATGCTTATTGCATGTTTGTCATTTGCCCAAATGACGCGACTTTCGGAAAATATAGTAGAATCACCAAAATTCAACGGTACTTCCAGTTGGTATTACGACGATGAATCAGACTGTTCGTCCATATGTCAATATTTGAAGTATGACCTGGAAGGAAACGCAAATTACAGTGAAGGTGTTGTAAACGTTTTATTTACCATAAACGCGGATGGTACTTTAAGTAACTTCACCATTAAAAACTCGGTTTCAAGTGCTACGGACAATGCCGTGCTTAAAAGCATCGAATCAACTTCGGGCATGTGGAGGCCCGGAATGGTTAACGGAACTCCCGCACAAATGCAGAGAGAAATTTTTATTAGCTTTTACGACCCTGCCCATGGCACATTAAAAGAACAGGGAAACGCTAATCTTCAAATCGCCGTAAAAAAATACCATGCGGCTGTTAATCTAAAGAATAGCCTGACTTTATCTGAGGCAAGAGCCTTAAAAAAAGCCAACAACAAATTAAAGTCGGCCATAAAACTATTAGAGACTGCTGAACGATTCTTACCATCAGAACCTTCTGTAGTATTCTGGCAAGCCGCAACCTACGAACAGGTTGGAAATGAAATGCTGAAGACCGAAAAGCTAAATGAGTTTGAAAGTTTGCTTGACCCGGCTTATCAGGCACAAATAGAATTGGTTGACATTTCGCTGTGATCTTATTATCTTTATGGTAAGTCAAGTAAGATCTCATTGTCTTGTCAGTTCCGGATTTGTCTGTCTTTAATCCACAAAATCTTTTAATAACATATTTAGGGTTAGTCCTGCTTAATTCATCGGCTTTTTTAAAGTTTATGTTTTAAGCAGGCTTATACTTTAATTGTCTTCATTAAATAGGAAAAGTTGTTTTTGCGAAAGCATAAAGCAAATAATTAAGATTCTAAATTATGAAAGTATTTACAGACAAACCTTATCAGGAAATTATTAGTGAAATTGACCAGCTCTTTGTTGAGAACATACTAAATTCGGCTCCTCCATTAAACCGAAACGATATTCTTAACAAAGATTTTAACTGTGCCGACAATCAATTCTGTTATATATCTCAATTTCCGGGTTTTAAGCTCACTTTTATTTCAAAAAATTTCCAACGTATATTAGAATTTGACCCAGTGGACATCTCATTAAAGTCCTTGTTTAAATTGATTCACCCAAATGATCTTTCTAACGTATCATCTTCCTACAGAAATGCCTGTGAGTTTATAATTAATAATTATGCTGCCCTGGATACCGGAGCTAATATATTATCCCTTAAGTTCGGACTAAAACATCGAAACAACGAATATCTGGAAGTATTAAACACGAATTACCTGTACGAAAAAAGAGATTGGAACAAAAGCTTTAAACTACTAAGCTACTGCACACTAATTCCTAACCGGCAAAAATGGACTTCTAACACAGATGCTTCAGCAATAAACCTTGAAACTGTTAAAAACAGAAGGCAAACCCCATTCACACTCCGTGAATTGGAGGTTTTAAACTTATTAACCATAGGAAAAAGCAGTCACGAAATTGGTACAATACTTCATATCAGCAAACACACCGTAGATACACACCGCCGGAAAATGCTATCGAAAACAAAGCTGTGCAATACTCCCGAACTTGTGGCGTATGGCTTAACCCACGGACTAATTACAAGTTAGGAACATGACGAAGTGAAATCGAAAAATTCATTTGCGAGCGAACTTATTCCCCTTGGCAATTTATTTTCTTGAAAACCGTTTAATTAAATATCTTTGAAATCTTATAGCCATAAGCTTCTAAAGTGTTGTGCATATTCATTTCGATTGTAACTACGCTTTAGAGATTTATAAGCCATACATACGGTATTATCTATTTGATACAATATTAATTAAACTAACAGGGTTAAATTCCGATGAACAAGTTTTATAAATATGCAATTCTTCTGTTGTTTGCCACAACTACACATATCTCCGCTCAAATTATTTCTACAGGTCACAGTTCCAGTCTGGAAGCCGAATATTCAGTAAGTGACAGTTTGTTTTTTTATACTGATATTTCATCTGCAGCCTTAAGTGCTACACCACCTGTTGGAGGTACCAATATTACTTATACCTGGGAAAAATACGAAAATGGAAGCTGGAACAGTGCAGTCACCGGAAACGATCCCACATTTATCGATATTGCGGACGGTGGAGCATACCGGGTTACTGTCAACGACAATGGCACTCCGGTAGGACAATATGTATGCTGGACTTTTCAGCCCGAAATTATGGAAATAACAGTAGATACTATCTATAGCAATTGTAACAACATTCAATTAAATGCAGAAACCGCTACGAAAACTCTCAATTATATGAATCCTTCAACAGGAGATGCCTATTCTGTAAACTATCAATTGGACTATACCTGGACATCAGATCCTGCGAGTGATCCACAGGAAACATCAGGAGCACAACCGGTTCTGGATGCTCCCGCAGAGCTTATTACTTATACAGTATCCGCTTCAGCTTTTAACGGTGCACATACTTTAGAGGCAGCTTATGACTTTACCGATCCCATAGCGGTCGTGGCCGATTTTAGCTATAATGTATTGGATCGTGAAAACGAAAACGAATTACCCGGTGACAACGAGTTTACAAATTTAACGGATGACTTTACAGGCTCAGCTGAAATTATCGTTTTGATCAATGATTCTTCGAAAGGCTTTAATAAAAGCTATTCCGTTGATTTCGAACTTCAAACATCAGAAGGTGAAGAAAAACCTAGCGAAGATGGCTTAATAGAAATAGTATTCGATAAGTTAGGTGAATATTCTATGATCGTAACAGTTAAAAACGACATAAGCGGCTGTACCGACTTTACAACACTGGGAAACATTAAAATAGAAGAAATCGAGTTACAAGCACCTAACGTATTTACTCCTGATGGCGATGGAATCAACGATGAGTTTAGGGTCGTTTACAGGTCGGTAAAACAATTTAAAATGGTCATTTTCAATCGTTGGGGCCGAAAGGTATTTCATACGACAAACCCCGGGAAAGGATGGGATGGAAAAATTGCAGGTAAAGATGCAGCCGAGGGGGTTTACTTTTATGTGATTACTGCTACGGGGTATAACGAAGGGGAATCCAGAAAATTGGAAGATGCCTTGCATTTGTTCCGGGGGAATTAAGTTCCGTCAGCAGTCGGAAGTAGTTTGTCAGCCAGCTTTCAACAGCCCGCATTCACTAGTTACAGTGAAGACCTCAGTTTTTCGCATAATAAAACATCCGATGCCAAACCACACCGGATGTTCATTCTCAACAATTAAATTAAACCAAACCTATTCAGTGTCCGCTCTTCAGAGCAACCACAAGAATATCATTATGCTTCTGCAAGTTCTTTTTCGTAGTCAGCCAACAGCTGGGCCTGTACATCATGCGGAACAATGTCGTACTTGGCAAATTTCAGCGTAAACATAGCTCTTCCACCGGTAATTGAACTCAGTGAAGTGGAATATTTATCCATTTCTTTCAAAGGTACTTTGGCTTTGATCACCTCAAAACCTTTTTCGCTGCTCATACCTTCAATAAGTGCGCGGCGCCCCTGCAGGTCACTCATCACGTCACCCATTCTGTCCGATGGCACTTTTACCTCAACATCGTAAATCGGTTCCAGTATTTTTGGCCCTGCATTTTTAAATGCCTCACTAAAGGCATTTCGTCCGGCCAACTTAAACGATATTTCATTTGAATCCACGGCATGCATCTTGCCATCGTACACACAAACCCTGATATCGCGGGCATAAGAACCTGTCAATGGGCCTTCCTCCATTTTTTCCATGATCCCCTTAAGGATTGCGGGCAAGAAACGGGCATCAATGGCACCACCAACAATACAGTTATAAAACATCAGTTTACCACCCCACGGCAATTTAACTTCTTCAGTTCCCCTCACATTCATTTTAAACTCCTGACCGTTGAATTTATAGCTTGTAGGCACCGGCATCCCTTCTTCGTACGGCTCAATCACCATATGCACCTCACCAAACTGTCCCGAACCACCGGACTGTTTTTTATGTCGGTAATCGGCGCGGGCTGCTTTAGTAATAGTTTCGCGGTACGGGATTTTGGGACGAATGAATTCGATCGCAATCTTATCATTGTTTTCGATTCGCCATTTCATCGTATTCAAATGGAATTCGCCCTGACCATTAACTATAATTTGCTTCAATTCTTTAGAGTATTCCACCACCAGTGTTGGATCTTCTTCGTGCATACGCAGCAAAGCCTCACCTAACTTTTCGTCATCATGCTCATTAACAGGCGCCAATGCAGTTCTGAATTTATGATCGGGATAATGAATAGGTTCAAAAACATAATCACATCCCTTAACATTTAAGGTATCGTTGGTTTTGGTCTCTTTTAATTTCACGGTAGCGCCAATATCCCCGGCCACCAATTCAGCAATTTTGGTTCGTGTATTTCCCGCCACACAATAAAGCTGGGAAATGCGTTCTTTGGAACCCTTTGTCATATTGATCAGGTCTATCCCCTCGCTGATCTTACCCGACATTACTTTAAAAAACAACACTTCTCCCAAGTGAGGTTCAATACTCGTTTTAAAAACAAAAATAGAAGCCGGTCCATCAGATGTACAGGTAACTTCCCGGCCATCTTTTGTTACCGGTTTTGGCATCTCCGAAACAAAAGGAACAATATTTCCGAGGAATTCCATTAAACGCCGAACGCCCATATCCTTACGGGCTGCCACACAAAACACCGGATACAAATCCCGGGCAATTAAACCCTTGTGCATACCTGCCCTCATTTGATCTTCATCTAAACTACCCTTGTCGAAGAATAATTCCATTAAATCCTCATCATTCTCGGCAGCAGCCTCCACAAGCGTGTTATGAAGCTCATCAGCTTTTTCTTTTTCTTCCGCAGGAATTTCCAGCACTTCCGGTTTACCACCGTCCGGGCCCCACTTATACATTTTCATTTTAAGCACGTCGACAAGGGCATTAAACCCATCACCCGCGTTAACAGGGTATTGAACGACAACCACTTTGTTTCCAAAACTATCTTTTGCTTGTTCTATGGTTTGTTCAAAGTTCGCCTTTTCGTGATCGAGCTGGTTGGCTATAAAAATAACCGGCTTATTATATTGTTCGGTATATCTAAAAAGATTTTGTGTTCCTACCTCAACGCCTTGCGTAGTATTTAACAGCATTAAAGCAGTATCTGTAACATTAAGGGAAGTGATCGCTCCGGTGATAAAATCATCTGACCCCGGGGTATCGATAAAGTTTATCTTTTTCTCGAGCCATTCGGTATACATCACCGAGGAAAACACGGAGTATCCGTATTCATGTTCTACTTTGTGATAATCTGATACCGTGCTCCGGTTTTCAATATCGCCTCTGCGGCTGATAACACCACCCTCAAATAACATAGCCTCGGCGAGGGTGGTTTTACCCGAGCCTGAACTTCCAAGGAGCGCGATGTTCTTAATTTGATTTGCTTGATATACCTTCATAAAACATTAGAATTGCGGTCAAATCAAAAAATCAAATTTTATAGAAGGAATTTAAATCACAGCCCCCAAATTGAGCTGTTTAAATCACCGTAACTGCATAAATATTTGAAGTTGAGTTCTGACCATGTTAATAAATAAGGGATTGTAGAATGCGCTTATCCTCTTTTTAATCGTACAGAGTAACAAAAGCTAAACGCCTTCAAAGGATATAATCTCAAAATTAATAATATTTAAATAACAATCAAGTAATCCACAATTAAAGTTAGTCCGAATATCCTTCTTTTATCCATTCGCCCATCTTATTCATGAGAATACATAAATAATGACGAAGGCCGTTGGTTGTTGACGGCGCAGCCATGACAAGCCTGGCTTCGTTGTTGGTTAACTCGTGACTATAAATGTCACGATCTTTGACCTGGCTTTTATTATCATTTCAACACCCATTACAGTCAATTCTAGAACCAGGCATAAAACTCGATGCAGATCTAAATTACTTGAAAATTAAATTTTTATAAAACGGCAACTCACGGGACAAAAAATTTATTGATTTTTTTCGGGTTAAAATTCTGAATAAAACATTTTATCATTTTATGTTGAAAGTGTGCTTTATTAGTTGTAATTTGATTGAACTAAACTTGAAGGAATCAGCACAACAAAAAAAGGAGATATGATATTAGACGGGAAAGCTAAAAAGCTTAAAATAATTATACGGGAGACGGAAAAGGTATATCAACGTTCGCTGTATGAAGCCATCGTGTTTGCCGCCAAAAAATATACCCTGGCCGGATCGACGGTTAGCAGAGGCGTTATGGGGTACGGTGCCAATGGATTAAGCAATGCCTCCAAAACCTTTGAACTTTCCGAAGATCCACCCATTATTATCGAAATAATTGATCGGCAAGAACGAATAGAAGATTTTTCAAAAGTAGTATCCGGCCTGATTGACAAGGCCAATGGGGCTGGAATTATCTATATTGAAGATGTCGATATTGTTTCTTATCGCAAGCACGAAGAAGTCAAGTCAACCGTAAAATAATATCACATGACCTCTGGGTTTTTCGAACCTGGCATTAATTTTAGAATCCAGGGTTTAAAAATGGTCATTTTTGCTATCGGTCACCATCCGTCATAAGCCGGATACGGTTTCTGCGATTAATTTTTGCTGTCCATTTATCTGGAGCTATCACCAGGCTGCTTGGGGTTGGCCTTTCATACTCAACAAACAAAGGTTATAAGGTAAGTTGCACGTTCATTGCTTTAATACGAAGACGAAAACCCCCTGTACTGCTATACCTTATACTTTGTATGGGCGTGCGAAAAGCCGTATAAGAGCATTCATGTTTTTGTAATTCGACAAGTAATATAGGTTATATAGGTTAATTTATTTGAGATATTGCGTATTGCTGACTATTTTTGCGCTGTTTTTTAAATTATCAGCTCAAATGAAGTTATCTCTTTTCCTCATTATTTTTATTTCTGCTTTCAGCTTAATTTCAGCCCAACCCCCGCAGGCTAAGCAAGTTCCCAGGTTGGTTATTTTTTTAAATATAGATGAGCTGCGTACCGAACACCTGATCTCCTTCAGGGATAAATTTAGTAGGCTTGGCTTCAATCAATTGGTGAATAAAGGTACTTTTTACCATAAGGGCAACTATAATTCAACCTCATCCTTCAGTGGCACAAAACAAGTGAATATGCATTCGGGCTGCTATCCCAATACGCACGGAATAATCGGAGATTCGTGGTACGCCATTCATACAGAAAACAAGGAGAAATCAAGTCGTTTTATAGCTACAGATGAAACTGCCCAACCTGATTCGGGTTATATCGAATTTTCAAATCTATATTCTACCACAATTTCGGATGAGTTGAATATTTTTTATGGTGGGAAATCAAAAATTGCTGCCATTTCATTTTCTCCCAAAAAAATGGCCTACCAAGGATTTATCGATAAAAAACTAACTTTTTGGTTTAACCGTACTACAGGCGGAATGACCTCAGCGGATTCGGAGGAGTTACCTTGGGTTGAGAAATACAACAGCATGAAGTTTGCGGACGCGTACACCGAAAGACAGTGGGGACCACTTAGAGACTTAAAGAAATACCAGGAGTACATTTCGAAAGAGTCGGTTAAACCGAGGCATTTTATGTATGATATGAGAAGCAAATCCAACTCTAACCTACCCTACGAAAAAATGATTGGATCGCCATATGGCAATGTTTTGTTGCGTGACTTCATGGCTTCACTTATAATTAATGAAGAAATGGGCAAGGACGATTATCCGGATTTGCTGAGCATAAACCTGTCATGTAAACCTTTTTCAGAAGAACCGCATGAAATGTTTGATGCCGAAGTTGAAGATATATTGCTAAGGCTGGACATTCAAATAGAATCCATCATTCAATTGGTAAAAGATAATGTTGGAATGGAACGCACCCTGATAGTTTTAAACTCGACGCCAACCATGGGGTGGCTGCCGGAAACTCTTGAACAAAACAACCTGAACACAGGGATTTTTAACGGTAGAAAAACCGGAGCTCTCCTTAATTTATATTTGATGGCTATTTACGGTCAGGGAAAGTGGATAAAAGGGTACAACGACAAGCAGTTTTATTTCAACCATAAATTATTGGAGAAGGCAAAAATAAACCTGGAAGAGATTCGGGAAAAATCTGCCAAGTTTCTGTTAGAGGTTTCGGGGATAGACAAAACGATTACTGCCCACCACTTAAGGGTTAACGAATATACTACGGGTATCTTTAGCAAGTTTCAGCAAAACTATTTTTATGGCAGATCGGGCGATTTATTTATCTCTTTAAAACCGGGTTGGATCGAAGCAGTAAATGGGGGCCGAACCATCAAATATGAACAGAACTGCTATTCCCCGTTAATATTTTTTGGATGGAAAGCAAAAGCGGAGCAAATATTCGACAGTGTAGATATGATTAACGTAGCCCCTACCATTTGCAAAATTCTGCAAATAACAGAGCCTAATGGTTGCATCGGGGAACCGTTTAAAGAAATAGTGGATTAATCTATCCTTGGATAGATATTTTCCTGACAGACCGCTTTTAGCTTAGTTAAGTTCCTGTATTGTTAAGGTATTGAATTCTAGCTTTTCCACTGCAAAGGGATGTTTGAAAAACCGCGAATTAACATTTTCGTCTCTTACCCGGATTACATTAGAACTTCGATATGATCGTTGCAAGGGCATTTATGGCGATGGACAAAAGAAGTAACAAAGTTTACATTAAAAATACTGAACAAGCCAATGATGTAATCAATATAAATAAAACAGGGCTTTACCGAAACAAGGCTTAAAGTGAATCTACGAAGTGCCTTGTTTTGAAGCAATATGCAAAAACCAACTGTTTGCACCATGTAATCCGGGTTAAAAGTCCCACTGAATACCCACCATAAGTCGAGGCATAAATTTGGGTTGATCCACTGCATTGTCGGCATCTTTGTACTTGTATTTTGTATCCGACCCCTGCTTGTTTCTGGCATTTACATTATCGTTATCGCGATAGTAGGCGGTATCATGCCCCTGCATCTTAGCGGCCAGATAATAATCCAAACCCGCAGTTGCAATCAGCTTCAAATTATCTGAGATGGCATATCTGCTTTCGAGTCCTCCTCCAATACCAAACTGTTTTGTGGTGATATCAAAGTCTTCGTTGCCGCCCACGTATTTAAAATTACCGTTGAAAAAAGAATAACGTGGCCCAACAAACCAATACGAGTTTGAATTACCCAACAAAGTCATCCCCTTCAATAAATCCAGTCGAAGATCAATGTTCCTCCCTTTTTTTTCGGGAGTTCCATTGGTGGCATCGTTAATAAAAACACGGCGCGCCTTGGAAGAATTTCCCGGGTTTAACCAGGTGTAACCTAAGCCTATCCTGATATCAAAAGGAAATTCTGTGGACAAATCCTCAAAAATGATATTGGTTCCCAGGCCGAAACCTCTGTTTAATCCGGTCAGAAATTGTAAGTCGGCCTTATCCTTAAACTTACCTTGTGCAGTTACAGTGTGCTCCGCACATAAAAAAGATACTGCCCATAGCACCAACCATATTGTGTTGCGTGATTGAGTATTCATAATAATGTTGTGTTGTTGATATGCAATAAACGCCAATGGTATGGAATTATTGCATGTTAAAAAAAGACCCTCCCTTCTGTTATATTTAAATAAAAAGTTTCATTTATTTTATTACACCTGTAACTTTACGATAATTTGGGCGTCACACCCATACATCGATAACGATTTTCTGGTATTGACAGACAAAACACAATCAAAAAGAGAATCCGCATCGGCATAATAACCTGCTGCTTAATCTGGATGACAGTAAAAGAATATAACAAGGGTGTAGAACAGTATTCCGACAATATCTATCGATTTGTCCTGAAAAACATCAAGGACACCGAAAAAGCGAAGGACATTGTTCAGGATACATTTGAAAAGGTATGGAAAAACCATAAGGATATCTCGTACGCAAAAGTTAAGAGTTACCTTTTTTCCACAGCTTATCACACACTGATAGACGCTATACGAAGAGAAAAATATAAGGCTGAATGGGACAAGGCCGACGATAACAAGTATTATACCAACCAAAGTTATTCCGACCTGAACGAGGTGTTACACCAAGTGCTGGACATGCTACCCCCCGATCAGAAAAATGTTATACTGTTGCGTGATTATGAAGGGTATTCGTACAAAGAAATTGCTGATATAACACAACTGAGCGAAGCACAAGTGAAGGTTTACATTTATAGGGGTAGACAGTTTTTAAAAAATTACATCGGTAAAATCGAGGTATTAGTGTGACTATGATTACAAAGGAAAATTATGAAATATGGATGATGGATTATTTGGACGGAAACCTTTCGGATTCCCACAAAGCCTTGCTGCTTCAATTTTTAGAAAAAAATCCCCAAATAAAAGAAGAACTGCAAGGTTTAGATAAAATCATTTTAAGTCCTGATGAAGAGGTACACGCCCCAAAAGCCAACCTGTTAAAGGCACCGGAAGCCTATGCAGACATGGCCTATCCCGATTACATAGGGGCAAAAGAAATAGAAGTCGGATTAGACGAAGATGAAAAAACCTGGAAAGCATCCTACCTGCAAGAGTACGATAACAGGTTATTTTTACTTTACCCCAAAACTATTTTAAAAGCAGATCAAACGATTCAATACCAACCTAAAGGAAACATAAAGCGGGCCGTGTTGATTCCAACCTTAAAGCTGAACACATTGCGCAAAGTAAGTGCCGCTGCCATCATTACTTTTTTGCTTTCGTTTGGAGCCATGCCATTCCTCAAAAAATCGTCTGATGACATCCAAACCGTTGCAGTAAATGATCCACCATCGTTAATTACCATGCCCAAAACCAACACCCAAACAACAACACCAAAAAAGAACGTTAAAACTAAAAAAGAAGAAACCGAACCATATCATGTTGTCGAATATTCGACAGAAGCCGTAACAAATACAGCAGATCAATCCGTACCTGAAAAAGTAGAATATGAATCGCTACCTAAAAGAGAGGTTTATCCATTGAAAACAGAAAAAGTAAATGCCTACGAATTAGGTTTAAATGCCATGATGCCTATTGTTATTGCCAACAATTTATTGGAAAGAGAACAGAATTATTTGGCCATGCAATCGGAAGTTAAGGAAGAAAGCCAACGCTTAAGCCGCAGTGCCAAAGCAATTGCAAGTGGAGTTAAGGTCATTAACTTTTTATCGGGTAACGAAACAAAAATGAAGAAAGTCTTAAACCAGGATGGCGTTATGGTAGCCTATGAGGTAGAGTCTGATAACATCTCTATTAGGCAAAGAATTAAAAACAAACCTGTAACTAATTAAGCGCCTAAGCGTCCTAAAAATGAAACGTCCGGAAGTTTCGATTATTGGATGCAATGTGCGAGTTACATTTAAAAACGAGAATCATGTTTAAATTATATACATTATTAATTATTTGTACCATTCTTATTCCTACCGGAATTTTCAGCCAGGAAAAAGAAAAGAAAAAGCAGAAATCGACCGACATTATCCTTATAGATGATAAGGACTACAGAGCGGTTTTTGGTTTTCCCAATGCCAGAGTTGAAGTTAACGAACACAACGATACCGTGGCTAAAATTACTATTGGCCGCAGAAGGTGGGAGTTTATTGAAAATTATGACGACACCAAAGTGAGAATGGTTAAGGTAAATAGAGAAACCTTTAAAGGGCATTGGGCTGGCATTCAATTGGGTTTTTGCAACTACGAAGAAACCGACCAGGCCAATTTTATGGACTTGAACTCAGGAAAGTCGATGACCGTAGGCATTAACTTTTTACAGTACAACATTGGCTTGCAAAAAACCAAGACCAACTTTGGATTAGTAACCGGCATGGGTTGGTCGGTATACAATTATCGTTTTGACAACAACTTTCGGATTATGCAAAACGATGAAGGCATTACCATAGGAGAACCAATAACAGACAGAAAGGTAAAAAAAAGCAAGATAGTTACTTCTTATATCAATATTCCACTTTTATTGGAACTGCAAACTTCCGAAGAATCCAATGTTCATGCTTTTGTTTCGGCGGGAGTTTATGGAGGTTTTAGGTTAGGTTCGCACACAAAAACGGTATATTTTGGCGACGATAAAAAGAAATCGAGACAGGATATGAACATCAACCCGCTTCAATATGGAGTCATGTTTCAAGTAGGCGTCAATTTTATTAAGTTATATGGTACTTACAACTTTTCATCTTTATATGAATCGGACAAAGGGCCCGAGGTAACACCATTTACCGTTGGTTTAACGCTGGCGAACTTTTAAACAGATATCAACCCTTGTGACAGCTGATCAAATAAAACTCAATTTAATTTTCATGAGATATTTAATTACCATACTACTGTTTACTTTTTTCGCCTTAATAGGTCAGGCGCAGGATAAGCCGTTTTTGAACGCTTACGACAAATACTGGGAAATAGACGATGGTTTTTACCGTGTAATGGAAGATGGCAAGATTGGTCTGGTCAATCAAAACGGCGATATCATTATTCCTTGCGAAAACGATCAGGTTTGGAACTTGCAAGATAACGGAAACATTAAAGTACTAAAAAATGGTAAGCTTGGAATTTATAATACCAACGGCGATATTATTGTTCCTACCATTTACGAAATGATATGGGGTTTTGAAGACGGTAAAGCCCGTGTTCTTCGAAATGGCAAAATTGGTTATGTAAACCAACATGGTAATGAATTTATACCTTGCGAATACGATCAGATCAGAACTTTTGAAGACGGCAAAGCAAAGGTGCTGAAAAATGGAAGAACAGGATTTGTAAACCTTTCGGGGCACGAGTTTATCCCTGCCATATACCATAAAATTTGGGAATTTGAAGATGGCATTGCCAAAGTACTGAGGAACGGTAAAATGGGATATATAAATCTCCAGGGGCTTGAGATCATTCCTTGCGAATATCAATCTATTGGAACCTTTATTGATGGTGTGGCCCAAGCGGTGCAGAACGGCCAAATATCTTACATAGATAAAAACGGCAACCCTACATCCAAATTGAAGGAAGATACAATTGTTGAAAACGACGCTAGAGTGGTTTATGCGGATCAAAAAGTGACCGGAAAAGATAGCTGCAAAACAAAAGTTGTTGACCGGGATACAACGGTAATAAAGTTTTTTGGATCTAAAGTCGAAATTGTGGATGAAGACGGCACCAAAGAGTTCTCCTTCGACAAAGACAAAAGCTTCGAACAAAACCGAAACGACCATAAGAAACACAGAAAGTTTAGGGCCCATTATTGGGGAGTGGATATCGGACTAAATAACTACATGAGTCGCGATGGGAATTTTTCGTTACCCGATGGATACAATTATCTATCATTAAATACCGGTAAATCCATTGAGGTTTCGGTCAATGCTTTCCAACAAAATATTTCATTGAGCCGAAGTGGAAACGTAGGTTTTGTTACCGGATTAGGTTTGACCTACAACAATTATCGCTTCGACAATCCAAATATCCCCGTCTCCCTTGCTAATGGGAATTTAAGCTCAGTGGCTATCTCTGATCCCATAGAAAAGAATAAATTAACAACACTGTACTTGACGGCTCCTGTTCTATTCGAACTTCAGTTCAGCCGCAAAAGGCCGGATGCTTTTTATATTTCCACGGGAGTAATTGGCGGATACCGATTAAAATCGCACACCAAGGTAGTTTCGAAAATTGATGGCGACAGAACCAAAGACAAAAACAATGATAGCTTCGCTTTGAATGATTTTAGGTATGGAGCACAGTTGCGTGTGGGTTTCAAAGCCATTAACTTATATGCCACGTACTACTTATCGGAAATGTTCGAGAACGACAAAGGGCCCGAACTTTACCCTATCTCCTTTGGCATATCGTTATACCCGGGATGGTGGTGATACCTTTCAAAAGTATATTAAACATTGGTTACTAACCATTAAAAACTTCGCATAGGGAATGTCCGATCAAATGACAATAATCTCCGGCATGTTAGGACATTCTATTATTTATCCGAGATCTGGCATTAGGAATTAAAAATTTCATTAATATCAATAGGCAGAAGCTGTCCCGATTGCTATCAGGATAGAAAATCTTACCTTGCTGTGTTTAAGATTTTGTAATTAGAGGTACGTAGCGAGCATTTAAAATACCATATAACAAGAAGTTGCTGAAATGAGGCATAGCACCGCTCTGGTGAATTAAAGAAAATTTGAGAAACGCCTTGTTTTCAAGTAGTTAAATTGCACGACAGGATATCTGATGCATATTGCGTGTATAAGTAATGCCTAGATTTTGATCACCGAATTGGCAATCAGGTGAAGTCTAATGTCAATTTTGGGTTCATTATTATCAACAATTTCAATTCTTGTCACTATTGACAAAAACCAGGACTATTCATCCATTACTGAGGATTATCAGCCTTAAAGGAGAAAATGGCTATCAAGGCCAGGCCTATCAATCCCGACAGGGCAATTACCGAATAGGAACCCATCATTTTAAACGACAAACTAAACAACAAAGGCCCCAATGCGCTGGAAAACACGATCATTTGCATACTGACACCAGAAATGGCACCCAAATTTTTTCTGCCATAAAACCGAGGCCAAGCCACGGATGACAGCACTGCAAACATTCCCCCCATTATACCCGAGCCGGCCACCAACATATAATATCCCCAGGGAAAATTCAAGAACGCCAATCCCAGAGAAACTATAATCCCTCCTAGAATCATCACATACAATAGCTTTTTAAGTTTAACAAAATCGCTGACCGCATTAAAAATAAAAGAAGTAGTTACCGAAATAATTGACATGGGCACAAATATGGAAATGGCATCTGCCTTGGATAGTCCAACACTATCAAAAACCGAGATGATATGGAATGTTAGCCCAGTCACGAAATAACCGTTAAACGCCAACATCAGACTATACATCCAAAATGCCCTTGTTTTTAGAGCCTCATATTTTGTAAACTGTTTTCTATCGTCATCGCTCTTTACTTTATCGTTCTTTTTAAGCAGGTTGCCATCCGGTTTTAAGCCCATTACTTCAGGCTTATCCCGGTACAACAAATAAATGAGAATGCCCATGAATAGCAAGATCAGGGCTAAAATCTGCCATGCTTTCTGCCATCCATTTCCTTCAATTAAATAATTGATCATCAAGGGTGAAACAGAAAAACCCAACGATACCGCTATGGAGCTAAAGGCATTAATGCTTCCCCTGTATTTGTCGAACCACAACATTATCATGTTTCGCGAGGCCAAGGTAAGCACTCCCTGCCCTGTAAAACGAATAAAAAAGAAACAGATAATCATTACCACGAAAGGAACAATCCAGGTGTTGATTCCCAGTAATTTTAGCACAAACTCAGATATCACCTGTGATTGAGAACTTATTGCCAGGGACAAAGCCAAGCCGAAGGCCGCAAATGTAGCCACCTTGCGGGCGCCATAAATATCGAACCATTTACCAGCCATACCCAACAAAAACGAACTCCCAACGGTACCAATGGCATAGGCCAAGCTAAAGGCATTTCTATTTAACCCTAAGGCATCTTTCACTGGATCGGTAAAGGTACTTACCCCCATTGTCTGCCCGGGAACACTGGCCCAAATCCCCAGGGTACCAATCACAGCAATAACAAACCCGTAAAAGAAAAGCGGTTTTGTAGAAGCTTCTGCTTTTTGCATAATATCATTAAATTGTAAACCACAAAAGTACGGAATGCAGTAATACCGAAAGGTTAAACAAAATTAAATGTGTTTTTTAACTGAAGCAACGCAACCCATTTAATTTTCGCTGTCATTTATTTAGAGACATAACTAAACATCTAATTATGAAAAAGTACATCTTTATAATACTCGCTGCAATTCTTACGCTCTCTTTCTCGTGCAAAGAAGATTGCCCTTGCGATTGCGGCCTACCTCAATATCCTTGCGGCGACAAGGTTATAATACTTCCCTATTCAAGTTCGAACACAAGATCTGACAACTTTACAATTACCGGGGCACAAATAATTGGCGATTCTTTACGTGTGGATATTGCATCTTCTGGCTGTGCCGGTTCCACCTGGAAAGTTTGCCTATTCGATTCGGGGGCTGTCATGGAATCCTATCCCGAACAAAGATTATTATGGCTGACACTGGAAAACCGTGAAGCATGCGATGCGGTTCCCACCAGAAGTTTTGCTTTTGATATCGCACCTTTACAAATCCAGAGCGATAAAATATACTTGAATCTGCAAGGCTGGAATGAAAAGTTATTGTATGATTATTGAGAATAAAACAGAACGGCAATCTATTTACGAATAAAGAACCGTTCTTAATACTTCCATTAATTACCGTTAAACATGTTCAATATCGGTATGGTCCGATATCTCGCTATTGGTTGTGCACAAATCTTTTATTGTCAGCTGGTGTACATCGTCGTACCCCGTTAAACGGGCAAAGTCTTTTAGTTCCTCGGTGGATACTTTTAGATAATTCTCTATTCGCTTGGCCGATTTTTCAATGCTTAGTCTTTTTCGTAATTCAGGATCTTGTGTGGCTATACCTACCGGGCATTTACCTGTGTTACAAACTCTATATTGCTGACAACCACCAGCAATCATGGCCGCAGAAGCGACAGCTACCGCATCGGCACCTAAGGCCAGCGCTTTGGCAAAATCGGAGGAAACTCTTAATCCGCCGGTTATGATCAGTGAAATCCCTGTTATTCCTTTATCGTCCAGAAACCTGCGTGCCCTGAACAATGCAAACAGGGTAGGTACCGAAGTTGAATCCTTGACAAAACGTGGAGCAGAACCGGTAGCTCCTCCCCGCCCGTCGATGGTAATAAAATCTGGCGCGGCAAAACAAATCACCTCCAGATCATCTTCAATGTTTCCCGCGGCTATTTTTATGCCTATTGGTTTCCCGCCTGTTTTTTTGCGCAACCAATTCACTTTTGATTTTAAATCTTCCTTAGATCTTATATCAGCAAATGCAGCAGGGCTGTGTATTTCCTTACCCTCCTCCTTGCCTCGTATTTCTGCAATTTCTTTGGTTACTTTGCTTGCCGGCAAGTGTCCACCCATACCCGGTTTAACACTTTGACCAATTTTAATTTCTACGGCATCTACTTTCTTAAACGTTTGGTCCGATACACTGTATTCATTGGGAACGTATTCGAAAATATATTTGTAAGCCGAAGAATATTCGTCGGGCAAAATTCCCCCCTCGCCGGAACAAATAACCGTTTTTGCCGCGGCGCTTCCTTTGGCCAGGGCAGTTTTAATTTCTTTTGACAAAGCACCGAACGACATATGGCTGACATAAACGGGTGTTTCAATTACCAAAGGATGTTGGGCATTGGGGCCAATGGTGGTTTGGGTATTCACTTCGTCATTCTTATCTAAAGGGATTTTTGATAATTGCGCTCCTTTTATTAAAACATCGTCCCAGGCAATAATAGGTTTCTTCGTTTTCATGGGTTCCGAAATAGATTCGCCCGTTTCAGCCATGGTATGTATCTCGCTTAAATACACCTCGTTGGGATCAGAAGCTTTTTCCCATTGGGCTAAATACGCCTCTTCCAATTCTTCTTTCTTGTTACTTTGGGTATCTGCAACAGCGCTTTCCTCGTCGTCGTCTTGTTTATCGAAAATATCTTTGGTAGCTCCACAAACAGGACACGACCAATCGTCCGGTAAATCGTCCCACAATACACCCTCTTTTTCTTCGTCGTAAATATGGCCGCAGGCCAAACACTTATATATCGCCATGGTAATGTGTTTTAATTAATTAATACAGCTATCCCTGCATAGTATTAAAAAGTTATCTTCCTTGAATTTAGCTTGTCCAAGTTAGGCAAAAGATACAAAAAAACATTACCAATTCGACCAAACCCAAATATTATTTAAACAATTACCTTCTCGGATGACGAGTAAGTATAGCCACAAATTTTGTTTTCCAAAATTCGTTTGTTGCCTGCCATCTTTAGCAATTTTTCAAATTCCTAAAGACAGATTCTCGGTTAATTCATTAAATTTGGGGGTTTTAATAAATTAAGTTACCGCAATACCATTATATGGCATCATCGAGCAGTATTAAACGCCCCATAAAAAATGAGATGGAGCGATTTGAGCCTTTCTTCAGTGAACAGCTTAAATCAAAAATTCCGTTGTTGGGCATTATCACCAATTATATTTTACGCAGGAAGGGAAAACAGATGCGCCCTATGCTGGTGTTTCTATCGGCTAAATTAACAGGGACTATTTCTGAAGCTTCGTATGTTGCGGCTACCTTAATTGAATTGTTACACACCGCCACCCTCATACACGATGATGTGGTAGACGAAACCTACCAACGCCGTGGCTTTTTCTCCATCAATGCGCTTTGGAAATCGAAGATCGCCGTGCTTGTGGGAGATTATTTTCTGTCGAAAGGATTGATGCTGGCTTTGGATACCAATCAGATTGGCACGTTAAAAGTGGTTTCTACTGCTGTTAAAGAAATGGCTGAGGGCGAATTGCTTCAAATTGAGAAGAGCAGAAAGCTGGACATCACAGAAGAAGTATATTACGAGATCATTACCAAAAAAACAGCAACACTTATTGCCGCCTGCACCACGGCAGGGGCTTTTTCTGTGGATGCTGAAGAAGAAAAAAGGGAGCTGATGAAGCAATTTGGTACTTACCTGGGAATAGCCTTCCAGATAAAGGATGACCTTTTCGATTACGAAAAAACCGACCTGATCGGGAAACCTACCGGAAACGATATCCGGGAAAAAAAGATGACCCTTCCTTTGATTTATGTACTCAACAACTGCGAAGCCAAAGAACGAAAAAGAGTATTATCAATTATTCGCCGGCATCATAAAAACGACAAAAAAGTGGCCGAGGTCATTGAGTTTGTCCGTAATAACGGGGGAATTGAATATACACACGACAAAATGATTGAATATAAAAACAAGGCTCTTGAAATTCTCGACAAATTTGATGACTCTGAGGCTAAACAATCATTAAAAGAACTCGTTATTTTTACAACCGAGCGAAAGAAATAATATTTTTTAGATGAGAGATTTTTTGTCAGACGAAAGACGGTAGATATTGTATTTTTCGCTGTATTTAAATCCTAATACTTTAATAAGATGGAAGATAACAAAAAGCTATTCCTACTGGATGCTTATGCATTAATATATAGAGCTTATTACGCGTTTATCAGAGCTCCGCGCATCAACTCAAAAAAGCTGAACACTTCGGCCATTTATGGTTTTACCAATTCGCTGCTCGAAGTGCTGCAAAAGGAGAAGCCATCGCATCTGGCAGTAGCCTTTGACCCTGCGGGGCCAACTTTCAGGCACGAAATGTTTGAACCCTACAAGGCGCAACGGGAAGCTACACCCGAAGATATAAAACTGGCCGTTCCATATATCAAAAGACTTTTGGAGGCGCTAAACATTCCGATTCTGGAGGTGAATGGCTATGAGGCGGATGATGTTATCGGGACTATCTCGCGCAAAGCGGACAAGGCAGGTTTTGAGGTATTTATGATGACACCCGATAAAGATTATGCGCAATTGGTAACGGACAATGTGAAGATGTTTAAGCCCCGTAGCAAAGGGGGTGGAATGGACATATTGGGTATACCTGAAGTACAAGAGAAATTTGCCATTGAAAAACCTACACAAGTTATAGATATTTTGGCTTTGATGGGCGATGCTTCCGATAACATCCCTGGCTGTCCCGGAATTGGTGAAAAAGGAGCCAAAGACATCATTGGCAAATACAAAAGTATTCCCGGCATTTACGAGCATATCGAAGAATTTAAGGGAAAGAGGAAAGAGAACCTCGTCAACTTTAAAGAACAGGTAGAACTGTCATACACCCTGGCCACCATTAAGGTAGATGTACCTATTGATTTAGATGAAGAGGCTTTAAAAGTTTCAGAAGCCAACAAACAAGAACTGATGGACTTACTCGAGGAATTGGAGTTTAAGAGCATGTTGGCTCGCTTTGGCTTAGAACCTGTACAAGTGGCCACTGCATCCCCCACTCAAGGTGATCTGTTTGGCCAGCCTCAGGTTGAAGAAACCCCGGTTTTTGCTTCTTCCCTAAAGACAATTAATGACCTAGAGCACAGCTATTATGTAGTGGATAACGATCAAGCCTATGCTTCACTGGCCGCTGAACTAAGTGTGCAAAAAGAATATTGTTTCGATACGGAAACGACCAGTCTTGACACCAGTATCGCAGAGTTGGTGGGAATTTCATTCTCCTGGAAAAAAGGCGAGGCTTATTATGTCCCCTTCCCGCAAGAACAGGAAAAAGCCATGGCACTGGCACAGCGTTTTAAGCTGGTGTTGGAAGATGAGAATATTGTTAAAATAGGTCAGAATCTAAAATATGATATACTCGTATTAAAAAACTATGGCATAAAGGTTAAAGGCAAGATATTCGACACCATGGTGGCCCACCATCTGGCATTGCCTGGACTGAAGAACAGCATGGATTTTATGGCTGAAACCTACCTGGGCTATTCTCCCGTAAAACTGGAATCATTGATCGGTAAAAAAGGTAAAGATCAGTTGAATTTCCGACAGGTTGAATTAAAACAGGCCAAGGAATATGCTGCCGAAGATGCCGATATCACATTGCAATTGAAAGAATTTCTGCAGCCTAAAATAAAAGAAGCCGGACTGGAAGAACTTTTCTACAAAACCGAGATGCCCTTGCTTTTGGTTCTGGCAGAAATGGAAGCCACCGGTGTAAAATTGGATGTGGACGAGTTAAAGGATTTTTCGGGAAGGTTAACCGTAAGGATTGATGCCCTCGAAAAAGATATTATAGGGATGGCCGGCATGGAATTTAACGTGGCCAGCCCAAAGCAAGTGGGCGAAGTGCTTTTTGAGCATATGAAAATTGACGCCAAGGCGAAAAAAACCAAATCGGGACAGTACAGCACCAGCGAAGAAACACTGACGAAGCTCAAAGGCAAACATGATATCATAGATAAGATTCTTGAGTTTAGAGGATTAAAGAAACTATTGAACACCTATGTGGAAGCCTTGCCGTTATTGGTGAATCCTAAAACCGGTAAAATACATACTACCTACAACCAAGCAGTGGTTGTTACCGGTCGGCTGAACTCCGTAAACCCAAACCTCCAGAATATCCCTATCCGGGACGAAGATGGACGTGAGATACGAAAAGCATTTATAGCCAGCGATGACGGACACGTATTTTTATCGGCAGATTACTCTCAGGTGGAACTTCGTTTGATGGCACATTTAAGTCAGGATACCCAATTGGTAACCGCTTTTAACAATGGCGAAGATATTCATGCCGCCACGGCGGCCAAAATATTTAAAGTTGCATTAGAAGAGGTTACTTCCGATATGAGACGAAAAGCTAAAACAGCCAACTTCGGGATTATCTACGGCATATCGGCATTTGGGCTGGCAGAGCGTTTGACCATTTCGCGTAGTGAGGCCAAAGAGATTATTGATGGCTACTTTGAGAACTTCCCCGAAGTGAAAGCGTATATGGACAAGAGTATTGAGATAGCCCGTGATAAAGGTTATGTTGAAACCGTTTTCGGCAGAAAGAGGAACTTACCCGATATCAATTCGCGCAATGGAGTGGTACGTGGCATGGCCGAACGTAACGCCATTAATGCGCCTATCCAGGGTACTGCTGCCGACATCATAAAAATGGCCATGGTTAACATACAGGCCGAATTGGACAAGAGAAACCTTAAATCGAGGATGATACTGCAGGTACATGATGAATTGAACTTTGACGTTGTAAAAAGTGAGCTGGTGGAGGTAAAAGATATTGTGAAAAAAGGAATGGAAAATGCGTGTAAGCTTTCTGTGCCGCTATCGGTTGATATGGGAGTGGGAGCCAATTGGCACGAGGCGCATTAGTCAGTGGTCAATAAACCAGACATGAGATTTTGAGATAAGAGACTAAATAGCACTTAGCGAGATATTCCGCTTAAGTGCAGTCTCTGTTTATTTATGTCATAATCATGCATCTAACTTTACAATTTGATAGAAATAAACAGTGGGCAGTCCTTAAACAGTGGCTATAAGAAAAGGCAACAATTCTCTTTTAAAAACCCTCTAACTCTCCCGAATACGAGTTCGGGACAGGCTCTAAAGGGAGAACCAGAACTCCCCATAGACAGCTAATTCCCCTTTACGGGTTAGAGGTAATCACTAAGGAGAATTTATAGAATAGAGCGTTTTCGTAGATGCACTAAGTAGGACTAGTCATTGGTTAGTTATAATGTCTATTAACTAAAATTTAGAGGTACAAGTCATCATTTTTTGTATATTGAGAAGTATATATAAATATGTATTATGGCTTATAGCGAATACGCAAAAACGTATAAAACCACCTCCCCACCACTGCGTGGCAGTGCTCTCCTTGGCAAGGTGGAGAGCTGACTACCTAAACATGCATTTATTTACTAGTTTAAATTTCCTTAGCCAGAGGGCTATGGACGACAGACCGGCATCACATATTTATAGAGTTTATTAAGCATAGTACAGTGAACTGACTTTTATTACCATGAGAATTCAGCTTAAACCCGGATTATGTATTGGAGGTTCGTCATGAGCATTGCAAGTAAAATAAAACAAGGCATTACTGAAACGAGGCATAGCATCGTTCTGGTGAGTTGAAGTGATGCAACGAAGTGTCTTGTTTTGAAGTAATTTCAATGTGTAATAGAAATTCTAATGCATATTGCGGGTTAAACACATATTCATCTTTAGTTTATTTTTTTTGAATTGTTTTACTAATGCTCAACATAACTGGAATAGCAAAAGCTGGAAAAAAAATAGCATTGGGTTTGCTTGCACTTTCTCCGGTGAGCGAACAAAACCAGTTGAAGAGTTTACACAAATACCTTTAAAGGGCAATTATAAAAAGATGAGAACCTTACTTTATTTGACACCCCTGCATATCAGTTTATCTCGGTTTTTACCATTGAAAACCTGGCGCAAGAACGAGATGTTTTTTTAACAATAAAGGAGACGCATCGTATTTCATAAATTAAAGAATCTGAAGAACTTGTTCTAATATGTTCAAGTTGCACCTATTTTACAGAAATCCCACTTAATATCCTTTTTGATAAGATTTTAGAATACAAACATTTTATTGGGGCCGAAAATTGGTTTGAATATTACTATTCTAACAGAAAGATATACAAACCATAAATTACAACTGACTTATATTCACATAAGGGCACAATTGTATATGACGTTTTTGAAGTGGACGGAACTCCCATATTATGAACAGACCGCACTGAATATAAGATTACTGAAATAAAAGATTTTATTGACTTTTCTTAAATTATGGTGTAATTTTTATTGCTGATATTGCCTTGATATGAAACCGATGAAAAATCACCCTTTAAGAAAATTTTATCTTATTGTATTTCCAATATTGATCGTTTTGGCCATCGTATTAACCAAAACAAAATATTCGGATATCAGATCTTAGGAGAAGCAAAGAAAGAAATTTATGGATTTTCACTGGAGCAAACAAAATCCGTATTTAACAAAGCCAGCGATATTAATTCAAGTGGTCCCTGGCGTGTAGTCTTCGATTCTACATCTAACATTATAGGGGTGCTGCTTCATTCTAATTATTATTCTCCGGAAGTTAAGGGATACCATGGTAGAGTCCCGGTTATCATTGCGGTTGACACAGACCATCAATAGGCAATCTAACAAAGAAGGTTGTCCCTTTACCTGATTCAGATTCCAGCAATATGCTACCTCCCAGCATTTCTACGAATGACCTTGAAATAGCCAGCCCCAGTCCGGAGCCTTCATATTTTTTTGAAGTGGTGGTATCGGCTTGCACAAACCTGTCGAAGATAGATTGCTGACTATCTTTCCTGATACCAATTCCCGTGTCGGCAACCGCAAATTCTATTTCTTTGCCAAATTGTCGGCATTGCAATGTGATGCTTCCTGTTTCAGTAAATTTGACGGCGTTACGAAGGAGGTTGGTTAAAATAGAATTTAGTTTGTCTATATCGGTTGTAATCTCAGAAACACAGTCTTCTCCACGTTTCATTAATAAATCGATCCCCTTATTTTGTGCCTGAGGCTGAAAAAACTGATAAAGCTCGTTAACAAATTCGTTTAAGTCCAGCTTTTGTAAAGAAACCTGAATCAACCCCGACTCAATTTTGGAAATATCGATGATATCGTTAATCGTATTAAGCATCCGTTCACCGCTCTTATGGATCACTTCCACAAATTTTTTATGATCGTCTCCTGCCAAATCAGGATCTTTCAACAAATCGGCAAAACCCATTATACCGTTTACCGGTGTTCTGATCTCGTGACTCATATTGGCCAGGAAAGCAGACTTTAAACGATCACTTTCCTCAGCCCTTTCTTTCTCTTTCAACAGTTCGGCTTCCGCCTTTTTTCTGGCTGTAATATCCAGAAAACTTTCCAATATATACTTTTTCCCCTCTATTACAACCGTTTGTGCATTTTTTAAGATTGGTGTTTTTCCCCCGTCTTTGCATTTCACCAACGTATCCATCCCGGAAAATTCCACCTGGCCTTGCTCCCAAATGGGGCAATCTTTCGATTGGGCCCCTTTAGGACAAACGATATCGCAATATTCGCCTTGCAATTCATCAATGGAAAAACCGGTAATTTCGCTGGTTCTATCGTTTACCCTATATATTTTATAATCTTCCCCAATCAGCAGAAACCCACTGGGCATGCTCTGAATCAACGTATTCATTAATTGTTCCGAGTCTGACAGTTTTTTGTTTTTCTCTACATAAGCAGAAATATCGCGGAGGATAACCAGGAAAGCCGGCCTACCTTCAAACTCAATAGGAGTGACGTTAATCTCAATTGGAATCCGCACCCCACTCTTTGAGATTCCAACGGACTCGTAAACAGTGTCGACTTTATCCCCTTTTAGTCTTTTATAATGTATATCTTTTATACCTTCCAATTCTTGCGCGGGCACAAACCGGGTAAATTCCTTTCCTATAAATTCACGCTCACTATAACCAGATGCCCTAATTAAGGCAGGATTCACGTATTTAACAATGCCCTCCTGAAGTATAAGAAGCGGGTCGCTCAGAGAATTAATAAGTGATTTATATTTAAATTCGCTCTTTTTAACCAAATCCTTTTCATGCTTAAAAGCTTTATAAGCTATGATATTAGACAAAGCGACACTAATAGAATGAGCTATTTCTCTATAGGTTTCTGTTTCCAACGGTATAGATAAATTCGTATTGGGAACCGCCGAGCACAACAAACCACGAATAACATTATCTATCTGCAATGGGGCAATAAATGATGTCCAACTTTTTTTACACGCAAAGCTGAGCTTGCAATCCATGATTGGATTTTCAAAAGTGACCAGTTTGTTTCTTTCCAAAGCAACCTGATAATGTTTTGGCAAAGATCCTTGTAAGATTTCTTTCTTTAACGCCTCAAATCCGGATACCTTGCCCGCATTTTCGATTTGAATAACCTTTTGTTCCGAATCAAATAAAACAATCCACGAAAAAAGATATCCTTTTGAATGTATCAATATTTTGCATACCTGTTGTACTAAAACTGTTGCATCTTTTTCAACCATTAAAAGTTGATTGATTTCCCTTACTGTATCCAGTGTTTTACGCAAATATTGAACATTTGAATCGTCACTTTCACTCATAGATAAAATTAATTAATTGAGTTAAGATTAACTTGTTCAGTTTTTTTAAAGGTACTAATTCATTTAATCAAAGGTTATTATTTTTTATACAATTATCGTTTTGTATGAGGAAGGGATGAAATCTGGCTTTTAAAGAAATCGTTGAGTTTATGCTTCCCGTAACTAATCCCTACCATGTCATTTTCCATGGCAGTAAGAAAAAACTCGATACTGCCATAGGTTTTACTTGTAGTAAAAATACGCATTACTTGAATAACAAAGCGTCTAATCCAGTCGGGTAAGTGCTTTATATTTATGGGCTTGTTATAGGCTTGCAAGGCTATTTGAGCTATTTGCCGATGGCTTAAAACCTCTGGCCCGCCTACTTCTATTTCCTGCTTATCGGTTTCCACTGCATCAAGGCACACCTTAGCCAGATCTTCACCGTGAATAGGGTTCATTTGTTTTTTCCCATCTCCGAACAAATAAACTTTTCCTTTTGCAGCCATATCCAAGAAATCCTTCATATCAGAAAAAAAACCGGTAGGTCGAATAATCGAGTATTCCAATCCGGATGCTTTTAGTTCATCCACAAATCTTTCCTTGGCTTCGCAGATTTTGAGTTGTCGCATGTTTTGGCCATTCAACACGGATATATAGATAAACTTCCGAACACCGGCTTTCTTGGCTTCTTTTAATAAATTGGCATTCGCCTGGTAATCCACATCCATATAGGTCAGGCCGTCTTTTTGCCGCGTTATCCCTAACGAGGATATGACGGTATCCACACCGACAAGTGCGCTGCTGATAGTTGTAGGTTTATTAAAGTCGACCCTAAGTTTTAACAGATTGGGGGAGTTTACTTCAGACAACTTATTGGTGTTACGGGCCACTGCAATAGTAGGCAATCCTCTTTGAATTGACTCTTTTACCATGTATTTGCCCAAATACCCGGTTGAACCTGCAATAACCACTTTATTTATATTCATCTCGGTATTATTTATTTGAGTTGCAACAATATCTTTACCATTAACAGTACGGACTCCTTAACCTGATTGGTTTGGTTAAGTGTTCCCGATAAGTAGACATCCAACTGAGGACAGTAATACATAAAGGAGGCTGTACTTCCGGAATGGCCTATTAAAGTAAGCTTTGGCAGCATTGGAAACATCTCCCTTAGCTCAAATTTTCTCAACCCTAAACCATAATACATACTTTTTGATTCCGGTATCCAATTTTGCATAAATTCCAAAGATACATTTGAAATCAATTTTTCAGTAAATAAAGCGGTTTGAAATTTATTGATGTCTTCTGTTGTGCTAACAAGTCCTCCTCCGGCCCAGTCGGCACTTAAACTTTTCAATGCACTAACTTCAATCCTACCTACATACATTTCTGCTATTTTGCTTGTGGGCTTAAGGGGTTTAGACCTTAGGTTCATGTACGTATGATGCATTTGTAAGGGCTTAAAAAAACGTTCCTCAAAAACGTCGCACAAGGCTCTACCACTCAATTTTTCGATGATTAACCCCAACAAAATATACTCAGTGTCTGTATATCGATAATCAGTACCTGGTTTAAAGTTAGGTGCCATTTTATGTTTTGAGAATACAATTAACTCATTGGGCTCCCAAAGTTTTTCGGGCTCAACTAAAAGCATTTCCATCATATTGGGTGAACCATCTTTAGTTTTCCCCTCAAAATAATCGGGCAATCCGGATGTATGTTGCAGCAAATGCCTGACGGTTATTTCATTAGAATAATCAGTGTCGTTTAGCATATGCAAACCCTCCATCACTTCACACGAAAGATACTGCCCTATGGTATCATCTATTTTTAGCTTACCTTCTTCTGTTAGTTGCAGAATAACGGTGGCAGTAAATGTTTTTCCGATACTGGCCAGGTAAAATGGGTTTTCAGATGAAACCTGACTACCATCTTTATAATCACCTCCGTAAAAGCTCCAGCTAATTTTTTTGCCTGGAGAATAGACGGATAAACAGGCATTATGCACATCATCTTTTTTCAGTTCTTTTTGAAAGTACTTTTTCGTCTTTTTATAGCCTTTGTGATTCTGCTCGGCACTCGCATTAACTGAAATAAATATGGCTATCGTTAAAGTATAAAGGCAGTTCATAACTTGTATTGATTAAAAAGTATAACCTATAGAAAGTTCTCCCATAAAAGGATTGATAAAATCGTATTTCTCTTCAAATACATCAATGGCAGCTTCAACTTGCGGGGTTGAATTATGAACATTACGATCTTTCCAGGACACACCGTAACCAAAGGCTGCAGTAGCTGTCAATCCACACTCCCAAACCCATCGTTTACCGGCATTTAATCCAAAAGTAAAATCCGGCAATTCAAAATCAAAATTGGTGTTGTCAATTTTTCCTTCGCCATTGTACCAGCGATATCTTCCGTACGCACCCGCAAACCAACCTTTCATACCCGCTGTGATATGATACCGGTAATTCAGCACCACCGCCTTGCCATTGGCATCAATATTAGCATCGGAATAGGTTTTAGGAATGCCTTCGTAATCGAAACGAACCATAATCCCATGATTGGGTTTTAACAGGTATTCGTAATTAGCAGAGACAATACCAAAAGCAACCCCAAATGGGCATGCATTAAAGGCATGTCTGGTTTCTTTTCTCGCCTCAAGCGTAGTTTCTTCGCTATATTGAGCGTTTAGTAGATTGATGGCACATACACACATCAATAGTCCTAGTAACAGTGTTTTTTTAAAATTGAATTGCATTGTTTATAATTTTAAAAATTAATTGACAATACAAAGATGCGGCCTAAAAAAGACCTATGCGTCCGAAATTGTAAATATGGACTAAAAGGTGAAAATCAGCACGTCAGTGGTGAAAATCCGTACTTTGGATAACTAAGCAGTTCTGGCCGATTTTAGCCAGGTTCCGGGCGTTACGCCTTCCGCTTTTTTAAAAAAGGCATTAAAAACGGTTTTAGAATTAAATCCGCTTTCATAGGCCAACCCGAGAATGGTTAGGTGAGCAAATTTTTGATCTACCGCAATTTGTTTGAAGTGTTGTAAGCGATATTGATTAATAAACTCATTAAAATTTAACTGGTAACTTTCGTTAATGAGGTATGATAATTTATTGGGATGAAGATTAATTTCCTCAGCCAGGCTGGTTAAAGATAAGCGTGCATTCAAAAAAGGTTGCTTTTCTTTAATAAAAACCTCTAGTTTTTCTTTTTTAAGCTCCAGCTCAGATTCATTCAGCTTACTCCCTTTGTTATCCTTAATCAAGGGTATTTGGGGCATTTCGTTTATTTTTAAGTGGGCCTGATAAAGTGCATCAAAATCCTTTCTTTCTTTCAGTTTATACAAAAAAGGCTCGTACCTGTAATTGATGATTTGTCCGCGTTTTTGCGCCACATATTGCCAAAGTAATTCCATTGCCTCATCTTCATGATTGGAATTAGCCAGAATAAATATCTCGTAAGGAACCAGTTGGTTTTTATCTGCGGCGACATTCCTCCATGACTCCAGGATGGATTTATCCATTTCGTAGTTTTCATCATTTACAGCATCAAACAGCAGTTCCTGCAGCTGGGTATCTTTCCTGTTGCCAAGACATGCCTTAAAATCATGTTTTCGGTTCAACCAAATTAAACACATAGCCTTTAGTTCAACAGCCAGTTTGAACTCGGGTGTAGTACGCAAACACTTGTCGATATGTACCAGTGCCTCTTCAAAGTTTCCTTGAAGATAGTTAACGTTACCTAAGGTATAATGATGATTAGGCGAAAGCGGATCAACCTCAAGTGCCCTCTTGATATATATTTCAGCTATTGAAAAATAGCCATTTGCAATGCAAAGTTCTGCCATGGCCTCCAACGCATCCGAATATTTAGGGTATTCCATCAAACATTGTGACAGTTGCCTGTAACTTGATTCAAAATCCCAATCGCCCCAAAAACTCTTTCCGATATAGGACATCGAATATTCCGGAAGCTTCGTATCTAATTCCTTCGCCTTTAAAAAATTCGCTCCCGCCATTTCAAATCCTTCCCGGGCATCCATAAATCCCCAGGCAGCCAATAGGCCATAGCACTGCACGTTACCATAGTACGACCTGGCATATGTTGGATCAATCTTGATAGACCCATTATAATATTCAACGGCCTTTTTTATGCTATCCGGGGTCCATTTTAACTGAAAGTATCTTCCTTTTAAGAACAATTCGTAGGCATCCACCTTTATGGTACTTTGATCTACCAGGTGATCCTGAATATCAAAGTGTCCCACATTCCCTCTAACCTGATCGGCAATTAAAAGGCTAACCTCATCCTGTAATTGAAAAATATCTGTCAGCTGTCGGTCAAAATTATCCGACCATAAATGAACGCCGTCGGCAGCATTAATTAACTGGGCAGTTATCCGCACCTGGTTATTGGACTTTCGAACACTTCCTTCAAGAATGGTTGCTACTCCCAATTCCTTGCCAATAGTGCGTATATCGATATTCTTACCTTTAAAGGCAAAGGAAGAAGTTCGGGCAATGACTTTTAAACCTTCAACCCGGGTTAAGGCATTGATGATTTCTTCAGAAATACCATCACTAAAATACTCGTTATCAACGTCCGGGCTCATATTCACAAAAGGAAGCACAGCGATTGATTTATTGGCCTTATTTAATGAATATTGGTTTTGCATTGGAATTTATACCGTCAATTAATTGATGTTGCTATAATAAACAATTCTGACTACATACAAAAACGCTTGTTGAGTAGCTTTGTTCAAGCAAATAATCCCGGCCATTAAGCTGACCGGGATTCTCGAACAAATTCACAAACCAATAATAATCATTGCAGGAAAACGCCAAATACTGTGTTACTCCCATTTTCGAAACAGTCATTTACGATTAGTAAAGTCCTTTGTTTCAAACTAATTGAAAGCCTCCGCTAACACGGAGCAGGCTTTGTCATGGAAGTTTTCATATCAAAGACATAAGAACTTGATTTTTTTGCAGTTACTAAATACCTAACGCATTAAAAAGGGTAATCAGTTCAGGATTGGACGGACGAGGCGCGCTTTTAGATACAATATTTCCTTCCGGATCAATTAGAATAAAGCGCGGTATACCTGAAACAGCATAAGCATCGGTAAATTCTTTGTTATTGGCTATCAACTGAACCCCACCGAGCTCTTTGTCGGCCACCATCTTCTTCCACTTCTCTTTGTCCTTTTCCACATCCACCGAGATACTGACAAACTCAATTTTTTTACCGTGATATTTGTGCTCAACCTTTTTCAGGTGAGGTATCTCAGCACGACAAGGACCACACCAGGTTGCCCATACATCGATGTATACATATTTGCCCTTAAAATCATCAAGCGACGAAGTCCCACCTGCGCAATTTTCGTAATCCACAAACTTTGGCGATGGTTTGCCCTTATCCAATTTACCAACCTTATTATATAGTTCGGTAACTTCAGTTATAGACTTTTCATCATTACAGCACTTTTTAAACTCCTCATATAAGGCATCTTTATCTTCGGCATCTGCCAACCTTTGAAGCATGGTAATATGACCTAATTTATTCTTTACATACTGACTGTTTAAAGTGTTGAGTACTTTGAAAAAACCAAGAACTTCCGAGGACAAACCTTCCTCTTTATATAGTTGGTTACCTTTAATAGATAAATAATTTCTGGTAAACATGTAATAATCTGATGAATATCTATATAGCTTTTCATCATCGAGGTTAACTTTATCCAATTCTGCCAATAACATTTCTGATGGTTTATAGCTATTATCTTTCGACATATATGGATAATAACTAACATACATGGCCAGGTCGGAATAATATTTCATTTCAACCGACTTTTTCTCCAGTTCTTTTAGTGAATCAGGAATACCTGTAACTTTTTCAAACTCCTTGATTAAAGCCGCGGTGTTTTCTTTGGCTACCTTCATAAATGCAGTCTCTTCCAAGGTAAATGTCTCCTGCATTTTGGCTCTTTCATCATTACTCAATTTTGTTTTAGTTATTAAATATTGGTTAAATGAAACCAAGTCGCCCCCTAAAGTTAACGTATTGTCAAAATCTTTGGCATCTACCGATATTTCAATAACACTGCCTGCAAGCGCATATAAGCCCGCATAATTTCTTTCGTAAATAAAGCTGAACTCACCCGCTTTAATAGTATCCACAAAAGCACCCTGTTCATTTACTTTAAGTTCAGTAGTCTCCCTATCTACATCTCTTATCCATAATTTGCCAGCATCATTATTCTGGATGGTTCCTTTTACAATAGCATAGTCAATTTCCTCCTTGGGAGAGCATGATACCATCATTAGGACAGATAGTATACTAAGTAAAAAATTTAGTTTTTTCATTTTCTTTATCTGTTAAATATTTTGTTTGATCAATTCTTCAAAACGCTCATTGGATGGAGCAGGAGCAAAGGCATCGATAAAGTTTCCTTGTTTGTCGATAATCATAAAACGCGGAACTCCAAACAGTTCATACTTCGCAAAATTCGTTCGGTTACAAATATACTGCTTCGATTTTTTTTCGTGTTTCGCCAAATACTTCTTCCAGGGTTTATCACTTGAATCTATACTGATGGAGATAAACTCAACCGCTTCGTTCCCATATCTTTTCGCTAATTTTTCGAAATAAGGGGATTCAGCAATACATGGCCCGCACCAGGTTGCCCACACATCAATTACCACCAATTTTCCTTTTAAGCTGGCTAATGGTGTAGCCTTACCATCTTCAGTATTAAAAGCTAATTCAGGCGCAGGCATACCTGGCATAAGGGCATCATATTTGCTAAATGCCTTGCTAATAATTTCTTTGTATTCCGGCAATAGTACTTCTTCCTCTACTTTTTTCTTTTCTTCCAATACTTCTTCAATAGGACCTTTTGACGAAAGTGTCATATTTAGTTTAAAGGTACTAATAAAGTCTTTGATAGCCTGATCTACATTTTCTTCACCCAATTCCTCAACACAAACATCACAAATACTTCTGTAGGTATCTACGTTTAGATAATCTGCATCTCCGCCAAGCTTCAGGTATTTTTTTACGGTTGGTTTAAAATAAGCATTTGCACTATCTGAAAAACTTTTAATTTGATCCTGAGGTATTTTCAAATAATACGTAGCATAATTAGAATAGGAGAAATATGAATTTGCAGCGTCAAACTGAATACGCCCGTATTCCATTTTTTTGAATTGTTCGCTCACGCCCGACAAGGTATCTAATTTTTGTAAAGCCTCTGAAATTTTCACTTCCAGCAACTCCTTTACTTTTGGAAAATCGGTATCGGGTTCAAAAAACTCCCTGCCAATATAAGATCCTCCCTTAGGAAACGGTTTTGCTCTTAAATACATACAGGCAAGCGCACCATCACCTTTAAAACTTCCGGCATTGGGATCATTCATATCACAAAACACTTCTAATTCATCACCAGGTGTTAGGTAAAGGGTATTTCTTCCTAATCTAAAGTAGGCAGGTGCATCCAATTCAAAAGTAATGTCAAACTTATTCTGTTCATCCGAGGTTATAGTCTCACCTTCTCTTAAAATATATCCTTCAGGGGTTTGCTTGCCCATAGATAATTCTGTACCAAAATTTTTGAGTTCCCCATAAAGGTGAACTGTTTTTGGTAATGGTTTTTGGCAGGATATAAACCCTATTGTTACACAAAATGTTATTAAAATACTCTTCATTATCTTATTTTTTATGGTTTTATTCTTCATTTATCATATCGCGAAATCCTCAACCAAACCTATCAACTTTCTACTTTCCCATCAGTTTTTCCACTTCCTCATAAAAACCTTCTAATTCACCTACCGAGCGCATTAGTATTTTTCCGTTTCTGTCGAGCAATATTTTGGTGGGGTAACCTTGTACGTTGTACTTGGCAACGTAATCCTGGTCGTCTTCGCCCACCATTATATTTGGCCAGTCAACGCCTTTTTTATCCATCATTTTTTTCACAACCTCGGCATTTCTGTCTTTCGCTAACCCAACAATCTGAAGTCTGTCTTTATATTCGTCCCTAAACTTTTTCATTTCGGGCATGCCGGCCACACAGGGGCCACACCAGGTTCCCCAAAAATCCACAATTACAAATTTACCTCGTAATGATTCTAAGTTGAAATTGGAATTATCCAATAAGTTGATCCCTTTAATTTCAGGAGCCATCATTCCTACACCCGTTTCTTTAAAACCCTTCACTCTGGCAGAAACCTTTTTATAATAAGTTAGGTCGATGTACTTGTTATCGACTTTGTCCATTAACTCGGCTACTTTTTCAATTTCAATCTGAGAACGGATAATCATATCTTCCATTAACCAAAGACCTGCCACTGTGGAAGCATTACTTTCCAGAAAATCTTTCTTTTTTTGAAGAACCTCATCAAATAGTTTCTCTGCTTTTTTGTTATTGACTTCCTTCTGCGCTTCAGTTAGCGTTGAATCTACAGCATTGCTTACGCTATAATTAGCCATTTCATTCATTAATGGATAAATCCACTTATTCATATCGGTCAATACTTCGTTTTCTTTATCCCCGTAAGGATACGCATCACAAAAATCGCTTGCCTGTCCTTTTATTTTTATATTCGCTCCGGGATAGGCAATATACTGGAGCAATGCCGACTTTGCAGGAATAATACCCCTTCCAACTTTCTTTGTTAAGGCATCCGACCTAAAGGAAACCGTCACCACTTGTGTTTCTTTTATTTCTGCCTCATAATTGAATTTACCATTCTCAAAAGGGATTTTTTCAAACCGATATCCTCTTTCTGCATTAGCATCTTCAACATAAATATATCCGGTATCTACATCTAAACCTTTTATTTCGCCAGATATTTTGTAGGATTGCGCTTTGATATTGCAAAGCGATAACAGCGTAAAACTTAATGCAATTGCTAGTGTTTTAATCTTCATTTTTTTAGTTTTAATTGAAGCTTAGGTACGATTGCATCGTAGCTTAACTTCATGGTATAAAATAGTATTTTATCCTATATAGTCTTTGCAAGAAAACTCTTTAAAATATGAAATACTCTACTATTTACCCCTAACCTCCCGAATCAAGTTCCATAGCCGTTAACTTAAGGGAACCTATTGGTACAAAAACACATACACAGACGGACTTCCCCAATGAGGAAGTTT
>NZ_JBNGOS010000038.1:0-65943 GCF_050589685.1 Saccharicrinis sp. 156 | reverse complement strand
AGAACGACAGGCATAATCAAAAAAAAGGCCACTTAAAAAGCGGCCTTTTGATATTTCATATCATTCGTTGCTATTCTTCAACCGGTTTTTGATCAATTTCATCATCTACCAAAATACGGCCACAATACTCGCAAACAATCACTTTTTTTCTGGATTTGATATCCAGTTGACGCTGGGGTGGAATTTTGTTAAAACATCCCCCGCAGGCATCACGCTCAACCGTAACAACAGCCAAACCGTTGATAGCATTTTTACGGATACGTTTGAAAGCGGTCAAAAGGCGATCTTCAATCGTGCTTTCGATTTGTGCGATTTTCTCTATTTTCTTTTCTTCGTCCACCTGTGTTTCACCTACAATTTCGGTAAGTTCTTTCTTTTTGGCTGTAAGGTCGGCTTTTCTATCCTCCAGCAATTGCCTTGAAGATTCAATCACCGTTTCTTTGTTATTCAGCTCCACGGTAAACTCTTTGATTCTTTTTTCGCTCAATTCAATCTCGAGCTTTTGGAATTCGATTTCTTTCGACAATGAATCAAATTCGCGGTTGTTGCGAACATTCGATTGTTGAGCTTCGTATTTTTTAATAAGTATACCTGATTCTTTTATTTCGTTTTTCTTTCCCGAAATAGAATCGTTTAACGCCTTAACTTCATTGTCGTAATTGGAAATACGGGTCTCAAGACCTTCAATTTCGTCTTCCAAATCCTGTACTTCAAGTGGTAACTCCCCTCTAAGTGTTCTAATCTTGTCAACCTCGGTTGCCACTTTCTGTAGGTCGTATAATGCCTTTAACTTTTCCTCTACAGACATTTCAGCGTTTTTATTTTTTGTTGCCATTCTGCTACAAATATTTAATAGGATTTGTATTTACTTTCGATAAATGAACCGCAAAATTAGGTATTTTTTTTGTAAGTAGCTCAAAAAAAACTTCTTTAGTAAATTGTTCGCTCTCAAAGTGCCCAATATCTGCTATTATTATTTCATTTTCGGCATCCGAAAACTGGTGATATTTAAAGTCGCCACTGATAAAAATATCTGCGCCAACACTTTTAGCTCGGTTGATTAAAAAACTTCCTGCACCTCCGCATACGGCCACTTTTTTTATGGGTTTGTTTAAAAGATTAGTGTACCTGACTGTTCCTGCGCCAAAGGTTTCTTTAATTCTTTTAAGAAAGGAAAGTTCGTCCTCAGGAGAATCCAGAATACCATACATCCCGGAACCGGCCTGCTCGTAACTATTATCCAAAGGATAAATATCATAGGCTACCTCCTCGTAAGGGTGTGCTTTTTTCATAGCCGAAACCACCCTTCCTTTAAGATGGGCCGGTACAACTGTTTCAATCCTGACTTCCTTTTCGGTATGAAGCTCTCCTTTGTTTCCAACAAAAGGGTTGGTCTCTTCGCCGGCCCTGAATGTTCCCTGCCCTTGCAAATTAAAACTACACGAATCGTAATTGCCAATATTTCCGGCGCCAACATCAAACATAGCTTGTCGTACCATTTCAGACTGAGATTCAGGAACAAAGGTCACTATTTTAAATAATTCCCCTTTTTTGGGTGCAAGGATTTCACAGTCCTTTAATCCTATTTTCTCGCATATTTTGCCGTTTACACCTTTCATCACACTATCCACATTGGTATGTCCTGCATAAATCGCAATACTGTTTTTAATGGCCTTTATAATGACGCGTTCGGTATAATTGTTTCCGTTAAAACGCTTAACACCTCCCATCGCAATGGGATGATGAGCGAGAATAAAGTTAAAACCCAATTCAATGGCCTCATCGATCACTTCCTCGGTAATGTCAAGTGTTATTAATATTCCATTTACATCGTCATTTTTATTGCCGATGATTAATCCGGCATTGTCGTAACTCTCCTGAAACGAAAGCGGAGCGAAGTCTTCGAGTATTTTAGTGATTTGTTTTATTTGCATGATAAAAATTTAGTATAAAGTAACAAGATGAAAGTGGTTCAAACAGTCTATTTCCTTTTTCTCATCCCTCACCTCCTACACCAATTGTATAACAAAATCAGCCGTAAGCCATTTTGCTTATTACAATGGTTAATGACTATCCAGAATCAACGTGGTTTTAAGAGTGAAGCGCACTAAAGGCACAGTTTGATTAATAAACGTTATTACTGCTCATCTCTTATCTCACTGTCTGACTCAAGATTCTCTTTCATCTCCATTAGAACAGCTCGGATGTCTTTAAGTTTAGTAATCACTTCAAAGTTGTTGATGGTATCTTCCCGGTTATCTTCCAGCTTTTTTTGCGCACCTTTCAGCGTCATTCCTTTTTCCTTTACCAGGTGAAAAATCAAATGAAAATTATCTACATCCTGAGGTGTAAAAAGCCGGTTCCCTTTTTTGTTTTTAAAGGGTTTGATGATTTCAAATTCCTTCTCCCAAAAGCGAATAAGCGAGGTTTTAACTTCAAACATCTCCGCCACTTCACCAATGGTGTAGTACATCTTTTCTATTTTCGGTTCTTTGTAAGGCATACAATTAGTCAATAGTCATTGGTCAATAGGCATTAGGCATTTGGCGCATAACAACATTCCGTCGCAAAAAATATTTAAATATTGACGGGAAGTCATTGCTTATTCTTGTCACAATATTACTTGAATTTTAGGAAAAATCAATATTTCACTTAGCTTGAGATATTATTTAATGCCAATCTATTGCCAAGTCAAGAATAGTGATTCTTGTATTCCAATAGCGCCGTCTATTAATACGGCGATTCATTTTTCTTATTTCTCCATTTCCCCAAAAATCCTACAATTTCCTTCATACCACCACAATGGAACCAACAGTAGGTTACCTTTTATTAGTTACCTTCTGTAAGTTACTTTTGGTAAGTTAACCAAAAAAAACAATACCTCTAAAAACACAAGCTCGACTCTTCCTCCACCGTGTTAAAGGCGATAAAAGTATTGATGAATACCGAGTTAATATACATGGATTTCGACGAAAATCGGGGATGCTTATTATGACGTGTATGAACTGTTTTTTAAACGGTGGAGTGAACATTTTGCAAGATAGATTCAATTATGGCAACAGAAAGCATACAGCCAAACACAACAATGGCCATTGACTTTTTACAGCAATTAGGTTTGCAATGCCGCTCTTAAAAACTATTTTTGGGAAAACTTGTTTTTATGAGAGCCGCATTCTTCCTGTTTACATTTTTGGTAACATTTCATATTCATGCCCAAAACGATACTCTTATCTCCTTTATTGGCGTAGGCGATATGATGTTGGGGACAGACTTTCCAAAGAAAGAATACCTTCCACCAAACAACGATCCTTTGCCCTATGTTGCTGAAGCTATTCCCTACCTAAAAAGTGGCGATGTAACATTCGGGAACCTGGAAACTTGTTTGTTAGACGAAGGCCCTGTGGTAAAACGATGCAAGGATACCACCAAGTGCTACGCCTTTAAAATGCCCGAGAAATACGGATTGACGTTGAAAGAAATGGGTTTTGATTTCCTCAACCTGGCCAACAACCATATTCGTGATTTTGGCGTATTAGGCATGCAAACGACCCGTCATCATCTTGCAAAATTAAATATTGCCTGGTCGGGTTTATTGGATAAGCCGACAGACACTATCACGTCCAAAGGTTTAAAAATAGGGTTGGCAGGTTTTTCGCCTAACACGGGAACGGTGGATATCAATGACCTGCCCAATGCCATACGAATTGTTCAAAACCTAAAAGATACATGTGATATCGTTATAGTCTCTTTCCATGGAGGGGCCGAAGGAGCAGAACACCAACATATAACCCGGGAGAAAGAAACTTTCTACGGAGAAAACCGAAGTAACGTATACGAGTTCGCCCATGCCATGATCGATGCAGGGGCCGATATTATCTTTGGTCACGGTCCGCATGTTACCCGAGCCATGGAAATTTATAACAACCGATTTATCATCTATAGTCTGGGTAATTTTGCCACTTATTCCCGCTTTAACTTAACAGGTCCCAATGCACTGACGCCTATCATTAAAGTGTATACCAACCGGAAAGGCGAATTTATCAAAGGTGAAATTATCCCGTTCAAACAAATCAAAAATGTAGCCTTGGCATACGACAGTAGCAATGGGGTTATTCATAAAATTAAAGATCTTACCAAAATTGATTTCCCGGAATTAAACCACAGACTGGTGATAGAACCTGATGGTAAGTTCAGTATGCCGCTGGAAAGAAAAATGGTACCCAAGAAGGTAATCTGCAGCGGACAGTTATCATTAGGCAGCAGAAAGTTAGTTGACATTAGACAATAAAATTATTGTCATCAATAAAATTGGAATCCTTAATATTCTCGATCCCCTTTTAAAATATAAACCTTATTCCAATAGAACCAACTTTAATGAAGGAGGCAATAATAGTTTAAGATTCCAATATGAAGGCACGGTTATTATAAACTTATGCATCAGAAATCCTGTTACGCTATTAAACCACATCAAAACAAGATGTTTCAATTCTCCAGAGCGTTGCTATTCCTCTTTTCTGCAACTCCCTGTTTTATAGTATCGTAAATACTCATTACGTACCACTATTCCATAATCCGGCCTTAATCAACAGACGATCCCTTCTTTGAAAATTTGACAGCACGGGTTTAACGGCCTAACCAGCTAGCGTAATTTTAGTTACAAAGAATTAATTTAACATCCCACGATTTAAAAAACCGTAACATCTGTGGACAAACACTTAATATATCGGCGGATACTTATGCGGATCGAACTCAGTCATAATTTCATAAATGGCCTCGTAAACATCTTCGGCATTTGGGTTCGAGAAATAATCTCCATCCGTGCCAAAAGCTGGTCGGTGATCCTTGGCCGTAACGGTTCTTGGAGCCGAATCCAGGTATTTGAACGCCCCGTTTTTCTCTACCACCTGCTGCATCATAAATGCGGTGGTACCACCCGGAACATCCTCGTCGAAGAACACTACCCTATTGGTTTTTTTAACGGACTCCAATATCACACCATGAATATCAAATGGCAACAAGGTCTGAACATCAATCAACTCGACAGAAATCCCGATGTCAGACAACTGCTGCACCGCTTCCATGGCAATACGCACGCAGGAACCATAGGTCACCAAAGTGGCATCTTGCCCCACATGTAATACTTCAGGAATTCCCAACGGGATGTTGAATTCTCCAATATTGGAAGGTTTTGGTTCACGGATTCGGTATCCGTTTAGGGGTTCAATCACTAATGCCGGATCGTCTGCCTGTACCAATGTGTTATACATACCGGCTGCCCGGGTCATATCACGAGGCACACACACATAAACACCCCTAATGGAATTGATCACCATGCTTGTTGGCGAACCTGAATGCCAGATTCCTTCCAGCCTGTGACCACGTGTACGGACAATCATCGGAGCTTTCTGGCCTCCCTTGGTTCTATATCTTAAGGTGGCCAAATCGTCGCTCATGGTTTGCAGGCCGTACATCAGGTAATCGAAATATTGAATCTCGGCAATGGGACGCAAACCGCGCAAAGCCATTCCCAGACCTGTCCCGATGATGGTGGTCTCCCGGATTCCCTCATCCCAGATTCGCAGGCTACCGTACTTTTTCTGTATGCCTTCCATGGATTGATTCACCCCTCCAAGAACACCTGTATCCTCGCCAAAAGTCACTAATTCCGGTATTTTGGCGAATAAAGCATCAAAGTTATCCCTTAAGATCTCCCTTCCCGGAACTTTCTCCACTTCTTTGGGATAATGAGGTGGGACAACCGGAACCTTAACCGCGGCAAAGTCATCTTCAGAGTACAACCTGTCATTATACATCTCGCTGGTTTTTTCGCGATAATCCGCAATCCAACGTTGTAAATTAAACTTAAGGCTGTCCGGGTTATTACATGTGTTACAGATATGCCGCAATATTTTCCTGGCAGTGGATAGTATCGCTTTACGGTTCAACGTCATTTCATTTTTCAACTCCTTCACCAAAGTATCAATGCGCTCATCGTTTTTACCGGTACACTTACACAGCCTTTTGTCCACGATATCCAGCAGCATATCCCTCTCTTCTTTGAGGGTGGCCATATTCTGTTTCCAGGCTTTCTTTTTGGCTTCGTCAACTTCCTGACGGGCTTCGACTTCAATTTTGTCCAGTTCTTCGGCCGTTGCCAACGAACGTTCAATCATCCAGTCTCTCATCTTAACCAGACAATCAAAATCTTTTTCCCATTGCAGACGTTCTTTCGACTTATACCTCTCGTGCGAACCTGATGTTGAATGCCCAACAGGCTGCGTCACCTCCTCCACATGAAACAATACGGGCACATGCTCTTTTCGACATTTGGCCACTCCTTCTTCATAGGCCTGGCACATACCAGCATAATCCCAACCTTTCAATTTATAAATAAGAATACCCGTTTTGTCTTTAGCTCCCTTCTCGAATCCTTTTAATAGCTCTGATATACTTCCCTTGGTTGTCTGTACGCTTTTGGGTACCGATATCCCATATCCGTCATCCCAAACCGACATGGCCACCGGTATTTGATGAACCGCGGCCGCATTCATGGTTTCAAAGAAATGTCCTTCCGATGTACTGGCATCGCCAATGGTACCAAAGGCAACCTCATCGCCTCCCTTACTAAACTTAACAGATTCCTTAAGCGCAGGACTGTTCCGGTATATTTTAGATGCGAAGGCCAATCCTATCAAACGGGGCATTTGCCCGGCAGTTGGGGAAATGTCCGAAGAGGTACATTTCATATCTGCAATATTTTTCCACTCTCCCGAATCGGTTATGGTTCGTGTCCCAAAATGATTGTTGAACGAACGACCGCCATTATCAGGGTTTAAATCCGTATCGGTTTCTCCGTATAAAGAAGCAAAAAACTGCACTGGCGTTGACATTCCCGCTGCCAGCATAAAAGTCTGGTCGCGATAATACCCCGAACGCCAATCACCTTTCTTAAATTGCTTGGCCATAGCTATCTGAGCTACTTCCTTGCCATCGCCAAAAATTCCAAACTTGGCTTTTCCGCTCAACACTTCCTTGCGTCCTGCAATACTCATATTGCGGCTCATATGACCGATGCGATAATCGTTCAACACCTCTTTTTTAAACTCGTCAAAACTAATTCCTGAATTCGATATCATGCTTTTATAATAGACTATTTGAGTTTAGACAATAGATTTTTTACTCATTTTATTTCTTCCAAAATGATTATAACCTATTTTTTACCGACGAACAAAGCTAATAAGAATTATTCTAAATAAAACTGCAATGTGTCATTCTCTATTGAAATAATATTTGGTTTAATAACACCAAATAAAATTGCGCAGTTGCCTTTCCATTTCCCAATCATCAAACATATTTTTACACGGTTTGTTTATTAAATACTATAATTGCGTATTTTTGCACATACAAAATCAAAAAATAGAGAAGCTATGTTTTTAAAAGTATTATTACTAAGTATTGTGTTGGTGGCAGTGGTGTTTGTATTAATGGCTATCAGTATTTTGATTAAAAAGAAAGGAAAATTCCCCAATATACATATCGGGAGCAACAAGGAAATGCGTAAAAGAGGTATTTCCTGTGCGACTACCCAAGATAAACAGGCACGAAAAGAAACCATTAAAATTAAACCGTTGCATTTGGGTGGCGATGACGAAAGCCAGACGCTTAGTTGTTAATCAGATATTAGTTCTTGGTCAATAGTCCGTAGTTATTAGTTTGTTAGAAATTTCCATTGACAATTGACCAATGACTATTCACCTATAATCAACTTCTCAAACCCTCGGGTATATTTCACCTGGTTTTCCCCACTTTCATCTACATAAATAAAATAGCCTTCTGTGTTTGGAAGAGAATCTATCAAAGCATAACCCTTTTCTAATCCCATAACCATACAAGCGGTGGCATACGCATCGGCCCTCATGCAATCGGGGGCAATGATAGATGCGCTTAATACAGAATGCTGCACAGGATAGCCTGTCTTTGGGTCGATGGTATGTGCATATTTTTTACCGTCTTTAACGTAGAAATTACGATAGTTACCCGAAGTGGCCAGGGCCACATTCGTCAGTGATAGAATGGCCTGTAACTCTCTATTCAAAGCCGCTTTATCATCAATAGGTTTATCAATGCCAACCCGCCAGGAAATACCTTTATGGTTAATACCACTAGCCCTTATCTCTCCACCAATTTCCACCATATAGTTTTTTATACCCTGCGAAGCCAGATAATCGGCCGCCACGTCCACGCCAAAACCTTTTGCAATAGCACTGGCATCAAGCATGATATCCGGCTTAGCCTTATTAAGGAAATCATCGTTTAAACTAACCATATCCATGCCAACATTCGGCATCAGTGAATCAATCAATTCTGGGGTCACCTCATCTTTCTTTTTAAAACCGAAACCCCAGACATTCACCAACGGACCGACTGTCATATCAAAAGCCCCTTTCGAGTTTTTATAGACCTCCTGACCAGAAAGGAAAACCTCTTTCATCATGGGATCTATCTCTGCACCTTTTTCGCTCAAGTTAAATCTGCTGATGGTAGATGTTTTTACATAAGTTGACAAAGATGCATTTACCTCATTCAAGGCGGTCATTACGCCTTTATCTAAAGCATCATTCCCCTGAACAGGCTGATAAATAATATGGTAGTAGGTTCCAAAAATAGGACCTTCTATTTTTACATAGTCGTAAGACTTTGTTTGGCACGACAAAGTTACTAAGGTCAGGAGTATGATAAGGATCTGCTTCATTATTTAATTTTTTGAGATACAAGCGCAAAAATAACGCAATATCCGAAGCAGACAAAGTTTAAAATCCTTTAGGCCGAATCTCACTTCTGATTCCCATTAAACCCGCAATATGCATTAGAAAATATATTACACATTGAAATTGTTTCAAAACAAGACACTCCGCTGCTTCACTTCAACTCACCATAACGATGCTCCCGAAAGTAATCGGGACAAGTTATGCCTCGTTTCAGTAAAGACTTGTTTTATTGCACTTTCAATGTTCACCACGAAGTTCTAATGCATAATCCGAGTTAAAGTTATGCGGATAATTTGACATACGGTTCTGAAAAGTTAAAACGGATTCTTTAACGATCACCCCTTGGTCAATATTAATTGCTTTTCGGATCGTACTATTTTTCATCCAACCCTTACGTCCTTCAATAATAGCAGATAAATATATAATTAATGCAGCTGAAATTGACCTTGAGGCACTTTCCCACAGATAACTTGGTGTATGATCTACAGCATAGTAGTCGACATTACCAATATGTTGCAAAGGATTTTTAAATGTGGTTGGCTTCGCAAAATAGAAGCCCATACCTTCGTCGCAACTGACATCGATAATTAGAGTGCCTGGTTTTAAAATATCTTTTTCTTCTTCCGTCACAAAATTGATTGGATGGTCTGTATCCTGATAAACACCATTAATAATAATTTCAGATTCTCCAATTAAATCCGATAGAGGCAGTAGCGTTCCATCATGCTCTACCGCAACAAGTCTGGGTTCATTATCAACACCATCACGGATACGGATATAATGAACATCCAAAATTTCTTCACGCACCTCATGGTCCGGCCTCTGGATACAAATCGTTATATCCCTGAATCCATGTGCCTTTAACGCATAAATGGCACCTCTGCTAACTGCACCAAAACTAAAAATAATTACTTTCCGCTGGTTGCCATAATGACCATCGATGCCTTTTAATTGTAATGCATGAATAACGGCACAGTAACCTGCCATTTCATTATTTTTATAAAACGTATGTCTTCCTACCCGACCCTCAGGAGTCCAAACAAACATATCCTCAAAGGCAATAAGTGTCAATTTTCGGTCTATCGCTATTTGAGTAATGTCATTTTGTTGGGCGCAATGCGGATATCCCCATATAAACCCACCTTCTTTTATTTCCTGTAAATCGGCCAATACTGGTTTTGCAATAATTACAGAACCAATTTCTGTCAACAATTTATGACGAGAAGCCACACCTCCTGCACGAGAAGTGAAAAACTCGTCATCCACACCAAAAGGTGCGCCATACCCTTCTTCAAAAATTAACTGCCTCCTGATGTTCTCCGGAATCCGTGTCAAGTGATCGGGATGAATCGGGACGCGTTTTTCATCTTGTTTTCTTGAAGTACCAATAACTCCTAGCATAATTCTTTCCATAAACTTTTCTCTTTAAATTTTTGCCATTAAAAAAATATTATCGGCTCTACATAAGTAATCCAATGAGAAATTTATTGCCAGAGAGAATGATTATGTTGTTTCGTAGCAAAATGAAGCAATAACTGATTGAAGTAAGAAGTGGTATAAACCAGTCGCAATTTACTCTATTTATTCAAGAAATACATTTTTTTGATAACCGAATGAATTATATTCAACAAAATTCTGCTTACGTTCAAACACAAAAAAAACTTTTACATACTACAGTTGTTCTTCGAAAAACACAAAATTGCTCATTTTTCGCACACTATATAAAAGCATTATTCGTTTACCTAATATATCAACATACACAACACAATGGAACCGGCATGGCCGCCTGCCTGTTGCAGACAGGAGCAAATTATTAGGACAACCTATTATTGTTAGTTTTTTGCACTGGTTATTAAGGTTTTGCTATTATTTATACATGAAAAAAAACATTTTACTAACGGCCTTACTCCTGGCTGTTCTACACCCTACTTTTGCGGCTAAGAAAGGCAAACCGACATTGCTGGTTGGGTTTTACGGAGGAGTGAATTTTACCCAACCTGCCAGCTTATACTCCTACAGCGTAAATAATGTTCTTGGCTCAACATCCGATATAACCCCAAAGAACTACCATGGAATGTTAAGTAATCGGGGTAACCAGTTTGGTTTTGCAATGTTTTACCCTGCTTTTGGCAATCTACATATTGGGTTGCTTCCATCTTATAGCAGTTACAAGTATGCCTATACAACAGAACGAAGTTGGACCGAAGAAACTGGTTCTACTCTTAATGATGAAACTGAACACATTCAAAAGCTCAGGTATTTTGAGATCCCCTTATCGGTTCGTTATTATGTGGGCACTACTAAGCTTAAACCCTTTGTTGAAGGCATCGTTTCTTACGGGATGATGCATACGGCAGACAAAACAGCAAATTCGGAATTTACCAGAGACAACGGAGCCACTGCTTCTGTTGTTCAAAGCACCTCGATAAAATCGGATTATAGCGACAATTTTATCACCAGCAGGTTCGACCTGGGTGTTGGAGCAGGAGTATCCTACGACTTTAATCAGATTATTCTGATGCTGGGTGCGTCGTACTACATTAATATAAACAATGTTACCGATGAAGAAAATCGCTATTCGAACGATTTGTTTGTAGGCAATGCTTATGATGTTCAGGACGATCTTAACCTACATGCTTTAAAAGTGAATCTGTCGGTGATATTTCCTATCAGCAAAATCACCAAACGTTCCGATATAGAGTGTAATTATTTTAGAGAACAGAGAGATAGAAAGAAAAGGTAATCAATCAACAGCCAACATGATGCAACATAGTTACGTTTTAATATACAGTTTAGTTCTAACATTGTTTTTATGCTCTTGCGACATTAGAAACAGTAATGTAGAACCCGAATACAATTTTGTTAAGGTTTACGATGATGAAGATGTTACCAAGTCTTATTTCCCTGTAGGCGCAATAGAAACTGATGACGGAAGCATCATTATATTATCTGCCGTAAATGATTCGCAGAGCACAAACTACCCTACTATTCATGTGATGAAAACGGATAAAAGCGGAAACCCGGAATGGGAAACGAACGTTGATCCCGCTTACGTTAGTCCCGTCACGGGCCTACTGAGTTTTGGGGGCGAGATACGCTTTGTATGCATGGACGATAACTCATTTATAGCACAGGTAATGGAGATAAACACCGTTACAGGTGATGTTACAGAGGTAGGCGATATGCCCGATAGCTATCCGCTTGCAGCTCATTACTCGCCGGAAACCAACACACTTGTGATAGCATCGTACGATGGAATTGGTTACAATACCATGATTACCGGATATGATGCTTCTTTGAATTTATCCTTTGAGCTTATCTCACCTACCAACAAGGATTTTTCTTACGATATTTTTCAGCACTTAAAAAAACAGCGTGCTCCTTTTCCCTTTTTCATCCATTCTTTTGAAAACAACGGGATAACCTACTACGGCGTAAATGCTTTTTCAAACTATACCTTATCCTTGCTTTTTGTGAATCACAGCAGCAAAACCATCAGCGGCAGGGTAAACGGATACCAGGAACAAGGTGGAATAGGCGCAACGGTTAATAAGGCAGATGGAGTGTTTGCCATTGCCAAATCAAAATTTAATATTGGAGATATTGCCTTTGCTACAGAAGCGGCCATTGATGTTAACGGTATTCAGAACGTGACCCAACTTGAAGATATAGCTTATCCTGAATTATCGACAAAATCGAATGTTAAAATCGTAAAGGAAGAGTTGAATGGGAAAGAAATGTTGGTATATGCCGCCACAACCAACAGCAATCAATTGGCATTATACTTTTTTGACGCCGAAACCAATGAATTAAAACTCACCGAATACCTGGGACATACTAACCCTGTAGAAATATCCAGTTTCTTTAAAGCCAATGACGGTGGACTTATAATTGCCGGAAAAACAATGGTAGCAGGAAGATACGAACGTATTATATTATACAAAGTGGCAACGGATGAGATGGATTTTTAGTTATTAGTTGATTAGTCAATGGTATAGTTGACTTTAAAAGTGACGTTTTCAACAAACGAAAAATGTTGTCATTTAAAGGTGTATGGACCCGAAGTTAATAAACAATTCAAGGGTACGGGGTGTCGCTTCGCTCTATATTCGGCATTCAGCCTTGGGAAACCAAACAATACAAATTTATTAATATAGGAAGCATAGGCTAATTTACCCCCGGTCCCTTCGTCTTAGACGCAGTACTTTCCCCGGTTTCAGAACCAGGGGAAGAACCAATGACTCTAATATCCATTGACCAATGACTGAACTATTACCTATCTTTTGACAATAATCTTACCGCTTTCCGTGTACTGTTTTGTTTCTACGGAGAAAAGATATTGGCCTACCGGAAGGTTGTTTACCAACAGGTAAAAATTGTGATCCCCATAATTCAGGAACTCTGTTTTATGCAGATACACCACTCTGCCATTTACATCAAAAATCTTTATTTTGGCACTGCCGGGCATGGGCATCTTAAATTGAATAGTCAATCTATCGGAAACAGGATTTGGGAAAGCTATGGCATTAACAAAACCCGCTTCCAGCTCTCTAACACCGATATCCAGGCCAAAAATATCAATCCTGTTATCAATAAAATCGCTAAAGCGGGCTACCTCCAGGGTTTCTTTGCTGGCTCCAAACCAATCCTGTAAAACGGACGTATATACCTGACGATAATCGACCTGGTACTTCATATTCCCCCCAATCAAATCGCTGAGGTCGGGATTGTCGCCTACCACCTGGCTTTTCACGGCTTTCCCAAAAACAAATACCGGGGTTGAGCTTCCGTGGTCGGTACCGTAACTATCGTTGGATTTCACCCTACGGCCAAACTCGGTAAAGGTCATGGTCAGCACTTTATCCTCCAATTCCATATTGGCCAAATCATCCTGAAAGGCTTTAATGGCCGATGACAAATGGTACATTAACGAAGCATGTATTCCAAGCGTAGAATCGTTCTCGTCCACCTGATTCCCATGTGTATCGAACCCACCCATGCGGCACATAAAAATTCGCGTTTTAATTCCGCCTTTCAGCAAACGGGCTATCAGCCTAAGCTGACCCGACAGGGCATTTTTCTTATATAGCGCCAAGGTGGGCGCAGGGTATTCTGTAGGGTAATCAACGGTTGAGTTAGAACCATTATCGTACACTTGCTTTAAGCGCTCGGCATAAACATTCGACATACCTTCGAACTGCCACAGATATTCCAGTTCTTCACCCGCATAACCATCGGGCTTATGCAAGGTTGCATTATCTACCCCCACCCCGTTAATCAGCTCGTAAAATGCTTCGGGACTTTGTACGTTTAATCCAATGGGTATTCCTTGTTCCCTGTGAAAAGCCAACGACATGGCACTCCCCATCTCTATGGCAACGGGATCTTTCATGGTCTCACTTGGAAATGCATCCGGGTAATTGGGGTATTCCAGATTAAGGAACCTACCCATCCATCCCGAAGTGACATCAGCCTGGTCTTCGGTACCATCCAACCCCATAAAAACCAGGTCGCGCCCTCTAAAATGCGAACCGTTCATATCGGGGTAACCCACATTCTGAATAACAACTGCCTTGTCTTGGTCATACAGTTGCTTGAAATGAATCATATCAGGGTGTAATCCTACCTGTCTGCGCTCAGGAATGGATTCATCTACGTTAATATAACTGCGCTCCCCATGATCGGGCAGTGCGATATTCGCCCTCAAATTATAATATTCGTTGTATTGACCAATGGGAACCAACGAGTTAAGCCCATCATTACCGCCATGTAACTGAATAAAAATTAGCACATTTTCGTTATTACCTTCCAACGCGGCTTTGGCCATGGCCGTTGTGGGCATCATCGCCCTCACCGGTACACCACCTAAGGCAAAAGTACCTGCAGCTGTTGCACCTATATTTCGTATAAAACTTCTTCTTTTCATATTGATTAGCATTAAGACAAACGAACACAAAGACGCTGGGACACAAAGTTTTTTAAAATAACTACCCCTGTTTATCTCTGTTTAAATCTTTGAAAGGATGCTGTCAAATATAATTCCCACGCTTACTTGCAGATTATGGTGAACTCATATTTGGCAATACCTTGCAGCGATTAATTAGCACAATTGGTATTCAGGCGACTGCATAATAGCATTGATCAAGATCAAAATACGGGATTCAACGGTGGTTTTATATTGGCTTGGATCAGAAACATAGTTGTTCCATTCCGCGGTCCACGCCGATACGTACAAACCATCCAGAAACACGGTGGTCAAAAAGAAATCACGTCTTTCCGCAGCTATCGGGAATGGAATCATCAATTCTATCAATGCATCAACCAGGATATTAGCATCCGCAGGAGTAGAAATTGCACCACCGTTCTCAACCCAGGACAGGACATCTATTTTAATGCCTAGAACTTCGCCCTTGGGGTTTACTCCATTTAAAATATACTCGGCAAACTTATATCTGTATGCCAACGTATGAGGCCTGATCCAGTTTCGGCTGTAAATAGGGAATTGATGATAAGCCGGATAACCTGCCACTTCGAACGGCTCGTAGAAATTAAGCCCTTGTTCTTCTATAAATTCAAAAATACCATCGATATATACCGTATTGTACAAAGTATCCAAGTCAGCAGGAACATTTACATCGAACAACCGCAAAGTTCCTAAAATAAGATCGATAGGGGATTTGATGATAGATCCAATGATATTATTGGATGTTGCTGCATCATCCACATCGTAAAAATGCTGGCTGCTTAACATGGCTTTTACCAATGTTGGCATATCATAGCCCGAGGATTTAAACTGGGCGGCCAATGGCACGATTACATTGGCCTCAATGTCATTATCAATCATATAATAAACAAAAAAGCGGTAGAGTTTGCGGGTGATAAAGCGGGCCGCTTCGTCTTTATCAAAAATCATCTCAATCATCTCATCAAACTCTTGCCTGGCCGCATCGCTGGTAGCATAACCGTTACTTAGTGCTGATGGTGCTATTATACTGTTATCGAACCTGCTGCTAAACACCTTTTCTCCGGCGTCGTGCCTGTTGGCAATAAAAGTGTCACCGCTTTCCAATTCTCTTAATACACCTGTGGGTAATTGTGTATCTTCATTTATATTTCCAAAAGAATGGTCAACCTGATATCCTGTCAAAATCCGTGTAGCGGCCTTAATATCATCCTCGGTGTAATGGGTATAATCGCCCAGGCTCACCTGTGGTCCCCGACCAATGGAATACAGCTCGAACATCTCCCGTGCAAAATTTTCATTGGGACTGCTTACATCGTTGGTGCCATTATCTAAATAAATAAGCATGGCATTATCCATACAAATGTGTTTAAACAGCTCCTTGAAACTGCCAAAAGCGAATTGCCGATACAAGGCATTCTGATAGTAGATCATTTCTGATGATTCCACCAAACTGCGCCGAACAGGTAAATGGGTGTGAAAAAAGTAAGTTAACCTTTCGGAGATATTAGTTCCCGAATTTCGCATCTGTTCCAGATGCCAGATAATAAAATAATCGGTCAACTCTTTTTGCCCGCTGTTGCCTCCTGTTGCTGCAGGGTTTAACCAGGTTTCACCAGTCTTTAAATCGACGGGTAATTCGGGCGGAGCAGGCTCCGAGAAGAGTTCATTCATGGCCTCATCAACAGTATAAGAAGCAAACTGTTGAATGGCCGCCTCAGTAGGTCCAAAAGTAGCCCGCCGTAACAGATGGGCCGCATTTGTTCTTCCTAAGGCACCAGATAATTTGTCTGTTGCTGCCATTAAGTTGTGTGTTGTGTTGATTTATTTAAAGATAACGAAATTATTTTTCCAATAGTATTTTAGGTAATGGATTACTTGTTTGAGTGGTGGAATTGAAATACGGATTGATCATTTTTTGTCCACAGTTTAAAAGGATTTAACAGATTATTGGCATTTGACAATAGTAAATAATACCAATTAAGATTTGAATGAAGGTTTTAACAAACTTGCGACAGATGCAAAAACAAAATGGACAACATTATAATTCCAAACAGCCAGAAGTGCATTTGGAATTCACGCCAACGGCTCACCCCAATGAACAAAAATCATTTTCAAGATTCAGGCACCCGAACTTTATTGGAACTGGAACTATTGTTTATTTTGCATTTGTCAGCAAGTCATTTAAAAGCTGCTGATGTTTTTCGGGTTCTTTGGAGTCTAATAGACCGCAAATCATACCCCGATCATATACTAGCACTACCTTACCAATATATGGGTCTGCAAACACATATTGCTTTGGCTTAAGCTTTTTTTTGTATTTAACTCTATCGAAATATTTTTCAAGTAGGGTTTTACACTTCTCATCGTTCCCTTTGTAGGCAAACAAACGGATTTTTTCTCCAGCATTATTGTATTCTACCGTACACACACCATCAAAACCGGTAAGGCCTATAAAGTTTTCTGCCATATAGCGTTCGGAATAATCAATTTTGTTTTCATTTGGAAACCAATTGAACTGCATCGGTAAAGAGCAATCTTTGCAGATGGATGCTGCCACCCTCCTTGCAAAAGTCAACAGCTCTGTTTCATTTACTTCGGGTTGTCCATTATATATTTTCACATAATAATCCCCTGCTAGAAGAAACACCGCTCCCCCATCAATAAATCCTTGTGCCCCAATATTATTTATACTTGCAGTTTGAGGCCTTTCCTCGGAATAGATACCAAAGGCCAGCATTGGATTTCCATGACGGTAAAGCTCCAAGGTTAACATTTGCCCGGATGAATTTTTATAATCGACCACCCACAAATCCTTGAAATCATAACCCAAATAAAAATCGGATGCACCATTGATATAATCGTAAAGGTTATCGGGAGAAAAGTATTGTTTTTCACCTTCAATGTCCCAGGCATTTATGTTGGCAAATTTGGTTGGATAAGATTGGGAGAAGGCAGAATATTGGATTGATAGGATTAGGAGTAAAAATAATTTTCTGTAATTCATAAGTAAATAGGTTCTAGGATTAAGGGATAATATCTTGTTTACCTGACGCTTAATTAAGACGCCTTCTATTAGGTATAGGGAACGGTTCTGATTCGCATTAGATACAGAACCGTTCCATTGCCCTGTTACACGATAAAATCGTCAGGCACGTCCATTAAACGGCAAATATCTTGTACTCTTTCGCCCACGGCAAAATCCTTAACACATGTTACCGTGCACTCATCACAGTTTGCACAAGCATTACTATTGACCTCCATGTGCGACAACAAGTCTTTAGCCTGATTCATATCCCGATAACCATAAGTATACATGTACGAACGCATTATTTCGGGGATTGGCAGATTGTTTTTACACATTCCTTCACAATGGCTGCACTGATTGCAGTATAAGCCTGCCACATCACGGGCATAGTCCAGATCTTTTTCTTCCTTTTTGGTCAGCTTAAGATCTTCCATTACCGAAAAGCTTTCTTCCAGATGTTCGAAAGAAGTGAATCCCGGAATAGCGGTACAAATATTCTCGTCGAGCAAAGCCCATTTTAGTGCCGCCCTGGTATTAACAGGCGCCGTTTTTTCTTTGTCCAGAAATCCCCCTGCCATGGTTTTCATGGCCACAAAACCGATTCCTTTGGCAGCTGCTTCTGCTATGGCCAGTTTTAATTCTTCGCGATGGTCCTGCTTAAAGTTGTATGCAGTTAGCACCACATCGTAAATACCAGCCTCTACCGCTGCCCTGATAACATCTGGCTCGTTTTTATGTGTTGACACCCCTATAAACCGAGCCTTCCCTTGCTCTTTGGCTATTTTAACCGCTTTCAATATTTCGGGATGAAGAACTGCTTGCTTTGTTGAGAGAGCATGCACATACAGCAGATCCACCTGACGCATCTGTAAACGCTCCAGGCTTATATCAAGCATCTCCAAAAACTTTTCGGCTGTAGCTTCTTCATTTATCAACCCGGTTTTTCTATCCATATCCTGACAGTACACTTTGGTGGCTATAAAAAACTTGTCCCTGTCGTGATTTTTCAACACCTCCCCTATCATAACTTCATTTTTACCTTTCTGATATCCATGAGCTGTATCAAAGTGAAGGATTCCTTTGGCGATACCTCCTTCGACCAGAGCCTTGCCATCACCCCGCATGGCACCAAAACTAACAATGGGAAGTTTTACTCCCGTACGTCCTAGCGTCCGATAAATTATTTTTTGTTCTTTTTTAGGCTTGGCTTCCGCGGTATTTCCGTTTAACAACGTAACTCCTGCCAATCCGGCAGCTGTTACTTTAATAAAATGACGTCGGTTGTTCTTGTCTTTAGTTTTCATGGTTACACGTTTTATGGGCGTATGTAAGTTACTAAAATTATGGCATATCTGAAATTTACAGCACAACTATTGCACGGACATACATTTGCCCCGACAGATTGATATCCATAATATTTATTTGAGTGGAATTTTAATTTTTTTAAAACAATAAGTATATTCCTACGTATTTCACATACTGGTTATACAAAGAGTTATTAAATGGGAGATATACATATTATTGAAGAACTAAGAAATCAATTACCCAAAAAGCTGAAAGAAGTCAAAAGGGTAACCTGGTTTTTACGTGGATATCAACTGAACGATTTGGGACATGTTACCCACCTGAGCATCTCAAAGTTCGGGCTTCAAGGACAATGGCCCAAAGCCCTTTTTAAATTGGAGCACCTTGAATTCCTGGATATACAGGATAATGAAATCACTGCGATACCCACAGAAATCTCTAATTTAAAAAGTTTGAAGTGTTTGGATATCCGCGTGAACCAACTCAGCTCACTCCCAACATCTTTAGTTAAAATGCCGATGTTAGAAAAACTCTACCTGGGTGACAATGCTTTTCAAAAAATACCTGTGGTTGTAGGCTCGTGTCCCTCTCTTTGCACCATTGATTTTACCAACAACCTGGTTTCAAAAGGCTGCGAACATCTGTTTAACTCTAAAACGATAAAAAACATTTACCTGAAACAAAACGAGCTTACTTCATTTCCGTTCCACTTAACTGAAGGTAAGAATATTGAAGATTTAAACCTGATGGAGAACCAGGTTTCGAATATCCCCGAAGAAAACAAAAACATTGCGAATTTATTATATTAAAAAATGGCTGCCCAAATAAAAAGCAGCCATTTTTAGTCTTTCTAATTGCAGGCAGCACAGGCACGAGCTTCTAAAAGCAACTTTTGCGTAACACTTTCCAGCTCAGCCTTAAGCGCATTAAATCTGGTATCCGAAGATTTCAAGTCAGCCAATGCGCCCACAGCACAGGCATTCACAATAATAATATCATATGCACCTGAACAATCAGTCCCTTCACAATTATAATCTTCGCCGTTATACGTCCAATAACAACTCTGGTCCGTGCAACAGGCGTTAACATCGATTGAAGGGCCACCATCTGGACATTCTGCATCCGGGTTTGAGCAAAACTCATCAGACTCCTCTTCCGCACATGAAAAGCACACCCATGAAGTCATCAACATTAAAACAAATAGTTTAGTTTTCATTTTTCCCATCATTTATTGATTAAAATTCTTCCTTTAAAATTACATCTAATTCTTTAAACGGCCTATAACCACTATACACTCTATTATTTATAATCAGGCAAGGAGTTCCGCTTAAATTATTTTCTCTGAACAACCTGACATTCTCTTTCAAATATGAGAAATCTTTGTTTGACACTATACATTCCGCAATTTCATAATTTTCTGCCATTATATCGTCAATTAATTCACGAAAATCCTCAGAAACAATTACCGAAGGATTTGTAAGAAGCAGTTCGTGAAATTTATCGTACGAACCATATTGAGCAATACAACTAGCTGCCTGTAGCGCATATAAAGATGATGGATTTTCTCCAAAACTAACCCATTTTACCACTACCTTAGCCAATCCACTATCTAAATATTTTTCCTTCAATTCCGGAAATGTTTTCAAAAAAAGATATCTACAATATTTACAATCATATGAAGCAAACAAAAAGATAGTATTGGCAGAGGAATCATTTCCAAAGACCACGTCCTCATAACTCTGGACCAATGGTATCTTCAGCTCCGAAACGCTATCTTTCTTATCTCTTGTGCAAGACAAAAAAAATAAGAAGAGAATGAATATTGTTTTAATGATTGCTGTTACAAGTTTCATTTATTCTTTATCTTCAACACTGTATTTAACCAACCTAGGATCAAACCTAAAACTTACCATTTGTTCTTGTAAATTCACTTTTGCATCCATTCTAATCCTATCCGGCCTATTATCCAAGCCTGCCTTATATTTGCCATTCTCAAACTTAGACACTACATAAATGGGTCTTTTCCCATCTCTTACTTCATCTTCTTCAAAGCCATTTTCCTTTGCCATTTTTTCAAGTGCGGCTTTATCCTTTTTTGACAGTAGCTGGTTCAAGTACATTTTTAGATGGTATGTATAATCTTCACCAAAGCTATACATTCCAAAAAACATAGCATCAAACGATGAAGTTTTGATGTTAGTACGCGGGAAATACATCTTATTCTTGAAAAGAAATAAATTACTCTCTATCGTACTAAAAAACAACTTATCCAAACCGTCCAGTTTAATCGCTTTTATTTCTTCGATTTCCATTATTGGTTTAACATTGATAAGTGCTCCATTTTCTATCTTAACATTTCCTTTTAAAAGCATTTTCTCGTAAACGGGACTGTAATCTACCAAAACAATTTCTCCATCCATAGCACCGGACAATGTGCCTTGAACATTTTCTTTCTTGAAATCTTCCTGATCGATATAGGTTTCCAGCTCAAACATCATTCTGGATACATCCAGATTCTTTACTTCGCTTTTAAATTGCATGAAATCCCTAAAACTCCTTTCAGCTTCATTTTTCACGGACGGATCCTCTTGAGCCATATCATAATTGACAGAAAGTTTAGCCTCCCCACCAAAAACGTTGCAAGTTAAATCCTTGGCTACATAAAAACTTTTTTCCACGTCAACCAAAAACTTAGAATCTATATTTTCTGCCAAAATATCTTCATACTTAAAGCTTTTGGCTCTGGCTCTTCCTTTCGCTTTAACGGTGTACTTCTGCACATAAGGTTGTTCTTCCTGTTTCGCCTTTATACCGGCTTCGGTTACTTCTTCCAAATCGGGCACCGTATCTATCATAAAAGCCTCAATCCAGGCATAGTCCAAATCACCAACTTCGAAATTACCGTGCACCCTCAGTTCTTTAGGGTTATTTAAAACAGCTCCGGTATACACATTGGAAACGGTGGTGGAATCCGCAGAGAAATCAAGTCCCAGGTAATTTCCCGACACCCGGTTCATCCACACACTGTCGTTTTTGTAAGCTATATTTCCCGATAACATTTTCACGTTCATCAGGGTATCCGGCATATTCAGATAAACATTATTCATGCGCACCTTAAACTGGCTATTTTCAAATAGCAGACTCATGGCCTGGTCTGCAACAGAATCCATGTTAAAAGAACCTGCAGAAGCCAAATTAGCCCCTACTTCACCCGACATGCTATTGGCTAACGAGTCCGGCAACATTCGATATATTTCAAAGAGGTTTACAGATACATCTGACTTTAAATCATACTTCACATCTTTAAATCCATCAATCTGTCCCGAAGCCGAAATATAGGAGTTTGCAGTTGCCATAAGCAGGCTATCTATCTGCAAAGACATATTTTCGTAATCGCTAATTTTTCCTGCGAATGAACTTGTCAAATATCCTTCGGTTATGCTAACGTTATAATCGGGAACCTGCAGCCTTATAGCGCTTAATTTTATGTTTTTGGGGCGATATGCCAAAACTCCACCCAATCCTTTAATTTCGGGAACAGAATCCATCCGTAAGCCCACATTTTTTAGACTCAGATTTAATTGGGATCTATTTAAAAAGTACTCCGTAAAATCATCGGTAATAGAATCGGGCATGACTCCCGATGTGGCCAAGCTTGCTTTCAGGTTCCCGCTAATATCCGTCACCAAAGAATCAGGAATAAACGGTTGCAACTCGCTCAAATCGACTGAAGCACTTCCCGAAATGTCGTATTGTGGTTTTATGGGATTTATAATTTTGGCAGACAAATCGATGGAACTCTTGTCTGTTTCAGCATGAAACTTTTTAATATTTAAAACGGATGATTCCATAGTCGCGGTGTACCCATTGGAAAAATGAGCATGAAGGTCTATGTTCTTTAATTCAGGATATGTATCATAATTAACCAAGCCGTCTGCCAGCGTAAAATCCATATCCACTTGCGGCAATGTATTGGCGGTAACATAACCTTGGGCAGTGCCTTCCATCCCAACCTTGCCCAACACTTTGTTTAACTTCAGGTCAGCAATCATTTTTTGAGGCAGGATGGACATATTTTCGGCGACATCAATTTCCGAACCTGAAAACTTAACATCAATTTGAGCACTGTCTTTTTGAACAAGGGTGCCGTGCAGGCTAATTTTGGCGTGCCCTGTATTTAATACAAAATCGGAGATACCAATGGTATCGTTTAAAGCAGTAACCGAAAAATTCAGTTTAGTATCGGAAAGACTATTGCAGTTATAATCGCCATAACAAAGCTCCTTTACCACCAGTTTTCCTCTGGTGGCTGCCTTAAAGCCTGTAGGTTCTACCTCCCCGTTCATTTCCAATTCGGAGATATGAACAAGTGCTGAAGTTTTTAGCAGGTCATCAACATACTCCAACTCAATGTTCATAAGCTCTAACTTATCCAATGTATAAACCCCTTGTACTTTTGTGGTGTCCTTAGTGTTTTCGATGGTTTTTGCACGACCTCCCTTCAGCAAAAAATCAAAGTTACTTCTTCCCAAAGAGTCAACTAAATATTTTGCTTTTACATCTTCAATCTCGATTTTTTTTACCAGGATATTGCCTTTCATCAACTGAATCAGATCTACCGAAGCATAAAGCTTTGAGATAGCTGCTACCGTATCAGGTCGGGTTCTGATGGAATCATTAGTTCCCCTGCTCAACATGATCAAATCGTTAAACTCGATGGTAGCATAAGGAAAACGATATAGCAAGCTAAAATCAACCTCGCCAACCTCAAGGGGAACATCAAAGGTTTTAGCACCTTTGTCAATGGCGAGTTTAATGATATCTTCTTTAAATATTTCGGCAAGAATAATCAAGAGGAGAACAAAACCTCCTGCAATTAAAAATAAATTACGAAATAATCTCTTTTTTGACATAATTAAAAAAGTATCAAGTAGTAAGATTTAGGTAAATAGACTTACTTTAACGAAGGTAGGAAAAATAGGGAATTGAAATGTTAGGTTTGAAAGAAAAAAGAAATTATTCGGCACGTTTTATCCCGGATTATGTATTGGGGGTTCGTCATGAGCATTGCAAGTACAATAAAACAAGGCATTACTGAAACGAGGCATAACTTGTCCCGATTACTTTCGGGAGCACCGCTCTGGTGAGTTGAAGTGATGCAACGAAGTGTCTTGTTTTAAAGTAATTTTAATGTGTAATAGAATTTCTAATGCATATTGGAGGGTTTATTTCATTAACTCACTTGTAAACTCCACCAAACTTATAATGCTGACTTTGGGAAAATCTATTTCTTTGACGATATTAAAGTTTTTATCGTTAGCGGCTATACATAAAGTATTATCTTATTTACTTTTACCTATTAAAGTGGTCCTACATTACAAAAAAAGACCCCCGAAGGAGTCTTTTTCTATCATTATTATACTCAGTGTCTCTGAGTCTTTTTATTCAACTACGATCCAAAGTCGTCGAATGCGATCATTTCATCAGGTACACCCAGATCGTATAACATCTTGTTTACCGCGTCGTTCATCATTGGCGGCCCACAAAGATAATATTCGATATCTTCCGGCTCCTCATGCTTGCTTAGGTACTCATCATTAATCACCTGGTGGATAAAACCGGTCGATCCCTCCCAATTATCCTCAGGAAGAGGCTCACTCAAAGCAATAGAAAACTTAAAGTTAGGGAATTTCTTTTCGATCGCTTCAAACTGATCCTGGTAGAAAATCTCTTTCTTGGAACGTGCTCCATACCAGAAGGTCGCTTTACGGCCTGTTTTTAATGTATGGAACAAGTGGAAGATATGTGAGCGCATTGGCGCCATGCCGGCACCCCCGCCGATAAACATCATCTCGCGGTCTGTTTCTTTGATGAAGAATTCACCGTAAGGACCTGAAATAGTTACCTTATCACCCGGCTTGCGAGAGAAGATAAATGAAGAACAAATTCCTGGATTCACCTTCATAAACCCGTTATTAACCCTATCCCATGGTGGCGTGGCAATACGAATATTCAACATAACAATGTTTCCTTCCGCAGGGTGGTTGGCCATAGAGTAAGCCCTATAGGTAGGCTCCGGGTTCACCATTTGCAGATCGAACATGCCGAACTTCTCATACTCCTCACGGTACTCTTCCCCGATCTCCATATCTTTAAAATCAACCGTGATTTTAGGTACGTCAATCTGTATATAACCTCCCGATTTAAAGTCTAATATCTCACCTTCCGGTAATTTCACCACAAACTCCTTGATGAAAGTGGCCACGTTATCGTTAGAGACCACCTCACATTCCCATTTCTTGATACCCAGAATTTCCTGCGGTATTTCCATTTTCAAGTCTTCTTTCACCTTAACCTGACAAGCCAAACGCCAGTTATTGGCCTGTTCTTTTCGGGTAAAATAACCCGTTTCGGTTGGTAGGATTGAGCCTGCCCCATCGTTCACCTGACAACGACACATGGCACAGGTACCACCACCACCACAGGCGGATGGAAGAAAGATTTTATTGTTTCCTAAAGCCGACAATAATGTTTGTCCCGGGGCAACCTCCAATGCCTGTTCTCCGCCATTAATGTCGATAGTTACGGTTCCTGCCGGAGTCAACTTTTGCTTTACGTACAAAAGTATAGATACCAACAGTAGGATAACCAGTAAGAAAACTACCACACTGGTAGCGATTACTGTACCCTGACTAGCTAAAAATATCATATTTATTTCCATTTTTCTTATTTTAAACAAGTTTCTTCAGCGTCAGCGCTTTAGTTACTTGCTCCGGCCAGGCCGGCTAGAGTTGAATTCCCATAAAGCTCATAAACGCGATACCCATTAATCCGGTAACGATAAACGTAATACCCAAACCGCGTAATGGAGCAGGAATATCAGAGTATTTTAATTTTTCGCGAATCGCTGCTATACCAACAATAGCCAACAACCAACCAATCCCAGAACCAAGTCCGAATGAAGTTGCTTCGGCTAAAGAAGCATATTGACGCTCCTGCATAAACAGAGAACCTCCCAGAATAGCACAGTTTACCGCAATCAGTGGCAAGAATATACCTAACGAGCTATAAAGTGCGGGCGCAAACTTTTCTACAATCATCTCAACCAATTGCACCATAGAAGCAATTACGGCAATAAACATGATAAAGCTCAGGAAGCTAAGGTCAACCTCGGCAAAACCTTCACCCAACCACGAAAGGGCACCTTCTTCAAGTACATATTTATTTAACAGATAATCGGCAGGTACTGTAATAACCAGTACAAACACAACTGCCAAACCAAGTCCGAACGATGTTTTAACGGTTTTTGATACTGCCAGGTACGAACACATACCCAGGAAGTAGGCAAACACCATATTATCGATAAAAATAGACTTTACGAATATATTAATTATATTTTCCATTGAAATCAATTTTTCCAGTTACCAATTAATCCTCTACCAATTCCTTGTTACGGGAACGCTGAACCCAAATAATGATTCCAACGGTTACCAATGCCATCGGTGGCAAAATCATGAAACCGTTATTCACATATCCCAAATCATAAAATGCCTGAGGTATGATATTTAAGGTTCCTAACCCAGGCAGTGTTAAGGTACCGGACCCAAACAACTCGCGGAAGAAAGCTACAATAATCAGGATTACACCATAACCTGCGGCATTACCAACACCGTCAAGAGCCGATTGCCAGGGTTTGTTACCCAAAGCAAATGCTTCCAAACGTCCCATGATAATACAATTGGTAATAATCAGACCCACAAATACCGATAATTGCTTACTTACTTCGTAGGCAAAAGCTTTCAATATCTGGTCGACCAGAATTACAAGAGCTGCAACAACTACCAACTGAACGATAATACGAATACGGGCAGGAATAGTGTTGCGTAGCAGTGATATTAAAATATTGGCGAACACCAACACAAACATTACCGAAATAGACATTACAATGGCCGGCTCCAATTTAGCCGTCACCGCCAAAGCCGAACAGATACCCAATACCTGAATGGTAATAGGGTTTTGGGCGTTAAGCGGGTTTGTTATCAATTTTCGGTTTTTAGCTGAAAACAAAGGTTCTTTGTCGCTCATTTTTTAACCGTTTAATTTTTTAAATATTTTTCGTACCCTTCCAGGCACTCTTTTAACATATCGGTAACTCCGTTACTGGTTATGGTCCCACCGGAGATAGCGTCAACTGCGTGAGGATTACCTTCTGAAACACCACCTTTTAAAACTGCAATAGAAGTAAAAGCCCCCGAGTTATCAAAAATGGTTTTTCCCTTAAATTGAGTTTCGAAAAAATCTTTTGAGATTTCCGCACCTAAACCGGGTGTTTCTCCCTTGTGGTCGAAAGTGGCCCCATAAACCGTATTTTTGTCGGAGTCTATGGAGATATAACCCCAGATTGCCCCCCATAAACCAACACCGCGAAGAGGAATAATAAGCTTCTCTTCTCCGTTATCAAGATTACAGATATAAAGTGGATAGTTACGGTCTTTGGGTTCCTTACGAAGTTCCTTGGCCAAATCAATAGCAAAGGCTTCCCCTTTAATTTCCTCGCCATTCATATTAATTACTTTCGTATTTTCACCAATATGATTATCGTATAGCTTCACTGCTGTTGTGGCATCGCTGGCAATCCCTACCGACTTTAACAAATCGATTTTCTTTGCTACTTCTACGTTTTTATCTTGCTTCTCTTTTAAACCAGTAGCTACCAGGGCCAAAACTGCTGCAACAACAACAACCATGACAACAGCATAAAGGACTGTATATAAATTTCCTTGTTTGTCCATTTTTCTAATTTATTAAGCGTTTACTTTTACCCTTTTTAAACGGCGTTTAATATTTTGCTGAACAATCATATGATCAATCAATGGAGCAAAAGTGTTCATCAATAAAATAGCTAACATTACACCTTCCGGGTATGCAGGATTGAATACGCGAATCAGGATAGCAAAAACACCTATCAAGAAACCGTAAATATATTTTCCCTTTTCGGTACGTGCGCCAGACACGGGGTCTGTTGCCATAAACACGGCACCAAAAGCAAAACCACCCAGGCAAAGCTGTTGAATAGCATCTACAGACATCAGACTGTCTGGTGCCCCTACAGCATTAAATAAAAGAGCCATTAAATATCCACCCACAAAAGTACTGACCATGATCTTCCAGCTCCCGATACCGGTAGCCAAAAGAACAACAGCTCCAATTAAAATTGCCAGTGTACTTGTTTCGCCAATAGAACCTGGAATAGTTCCAATAAAACTTTCTAAGGCAGAAGGTAATAAATCCACTTTGCCGATTGCTGCATTACCAAGCGCAGTAGCACCTGAGTAACCATCCACAATACCTTCGCCTTTGGTCATGCCGGAAACCCAAATAAGGTCGCCCGACATTTTTGACGGATAGGCAAAGAATAAAAACGCCCTGGCGATTAAAGCAGGGTTCCAGATATTCATACCTGTACCACCAAAAACCTCTTTACCTATAACCACAGAAAAAGCAGTTGCCACAGCGACCATCCACAACGGGATATCAGCCGGTAAAACCAAAGGGATCAGCATCCCTGAAACAAGGAATCCCTCTGCCACTTCGTGTCCTCTTAATTGAGCAAACATAAACTCAATGCCAAGACCTACCACATAAGATACAACTACAATAGGTAGTACTTTTAAAGCACCATAACCTACCATTTGCCAAAAATCAGCATCAGGCTGACCTATAGCTAAAAAATGTTGTAACCCTGTATTCCAAATACCAAACAACAAAGCAGGTATTAAAGCCATAACCACAACGGCCATTGTTCTTTTAGAATCAATAGCATCATGGATGTGCACACCATTTTTTGATGTTGTTTTAGGAACAAAAAGTAAGGTCTCAAAAGCATCAAATGAAGAGTGCAATTTTTCAAACTTTCCCCCTTTTTCGAAGTTCGGTTTGATTCTATCCAAATATTGTCTTAATGCTTTCAATTTATTATGATTTTAATTTTTACAAATTGATTGAACCGATTAACTCATCTCTTTAATCATCGTATCGATACCTTTACGAAGAATACTTTGAATTTCGAGTTTTGAAGTACACACAAACTCACATAGCGCCATATCTTCTTCTGCCACCTCGTAAATCCCAAGCTGCTCCATCTTATCGATATCCTCAGTTATGATGGCTTTGATCAAATGCTCAGGTAAAATATCCATAGGCAAAACCTTGTCGTACTGTCCCGAGACTATAATAGCGCGGGGACCACCGTTAAGGTTTGCATTTAGTTTGTACTCTTTTTTGGCACTCAACCACGAGAAATATGATTTTGAAACACTGAACTTACCAAAACCCGGTGCTGCCCAGCCCATAAATTCTGCCACATCTCCTTCGGGGATTACCGTGATTTGAGAATGGTAGCTTCCCACATACCCGTCTTTAGCAATTTGATCGCCGGTAAGTACGTTTCCACTGATATATCTTAGCTTGCCTTCTTCAACATTTTCCACGTACGAAGCGATACTGGCACCTACCTTTGTTTTTACGTAATTCCTGGTCTTTAACTCAGATCCTGTCAGCGCAACAACCCTGGAAGCATCATAAACACCTTCCAGGAATAATTTACCTAATGAAATTACTTCTTGTGGTTGGATGGTCCAGTAGATATCTCCTTTGTTGATAGGTGAAACATGGTGAATTTGAATACCCACGTTACCTGCAGGGTGAGGACCCGAAAATGAATGTACTTTTGCTCCTCTTGCCGAAACAAAAGATTTGGAGGCCATTTCGTTGTTCACACCGATGTGCACACCTCCTTGAGTAAGTTTGTTGAGCACATCTACGCCTGCCTGGAATTCTTTTTCTTGTCCTGCTACGATAAAATCGTAATCCGGCGCCAAAGGTGAAGAATCGAATGCCGAAACAAATATTGCCTTAGGCTCATCGGTGGGATTGGCGACCACATTGTAAGGACGTTGACGAAAGTAAGGCCACATACCTGAAGCCAAAATCTTTTCCAGCGCTTCCTCTTTTGACACTTGTTTTGGATCAACAGCCCCAAATTTCTCAGCTTCGTTTTGGTTATCACTTTTAACCACAACCTCTAATATTCTTCTACGCTCGCCGCGGTTAACCACCTGAACCTCGCCGCTCACCGGTGAGACAAACTTAACATCGGTACGGTATTTGTCGAAAAATAAAACCGAACCGGCCTTAACTTTGTCGCCAGGCTTAACAGCTAGCTTCGGAACCAATCCGGGGAAATCGCCCGGTTTGATCGCAAAAAGCTCAGGTAACTTGGTAGTACCAAATACTTTTTCCGCTTTACCCTGCAGCCGAATATCAAGACCTTTTTTTATTTTGATTACGTCTGACATGTTTGATAAAAAGTTTTAAAAAAATTTCGATGCAAAAATACAATAAATTATAACTTGACAATCCTCTAAACCTAACTAATAAAGAAAAAATTCGTTAAATAATTTTTAAATTATAAGCTGGCCCTAGCAGATTGGTTTCTTTTACTTTAAGAAATTACACATTATTGCCGAAAAGATTAGGCATTTTTAGGTCATCGGTTATATCATTTGTCTTATTCGTTTTATTCAAATGGTAAATGTAAAAGCATAAAATTGTATTTTGCCCGTTTAAACCAACAAACAACAATAATAAAAGGTCAACTATGCATAGTTATTGACTTAAACGACTAGATCCTCAATCATGACAAAAAAAATAACTTCTATTTTCATGTGGCTAACTATTGCTGTTCTATCGGCATTAGCTCAACCTATCACCAATACTGTTCATAAACACAAAATTAAAACGGTACTATGTCATAAACTTGGCTGGCCATTGTCATATCCCATCATTGGTTTAAACGGAAACGATCAAATAGAACTGTCATTTGATGATTTGGATGGCGAAACCAAGGATTTCTACTACAACATCATACATTGTGACAAAAACTGGGAACCATCGCAACTGATGGAAACAGAATACCTTAACGGAATCAATGAAGTGCCTATTCTTGATTATGTGTATTCGTTTAATACTTCAATTGATTATGTCCATTACAATATTGTTTTACCCAACAACGACATCGAATTGTTGGTTTCAGGAAACTATATCATTCAGGTTTACGAAGATAACGACACGAACAATCTAGTTCTAACACAAAGGTTTATGGTGAACGAACAGAAGGTAAATGTGATTCCGAGTGTTAAGTACACCATGAATTCGGATCTGAGAAAAGCCAAACAGGAAATTGACCTGACCATAAAACACAGCGATTTTAATTTCAGCAATCCTCTGGAAGAGGTGAATGTAAGCCTATTCCAGAACGGCAGGACGGACAATGCCATCACAAAACTCAAACCGCAGTTTATCAAACATAACGAATTGGTATATAATTACAATCGAGAGACCATGTTTGAGGGCGGAAACGAGTTTCGCTGGCTGGATATACGCAGTCTCCGTTTTCAGAGCAGTAAAATAAAAGATATATCTTTTCACGACCCCTACTATCATGTTGAGCTTTTCCCGGATATGTCGGTTGCCGGCCGATCTTATTATTTCAACAATGATTTTAACGGGAGATATGTCATTGAAGTCCAAGAAAAAGACGAACACGAACGGGAAGCCGACTACGTTTACGTTCACTTCTCCATACCTAGCCAACCATTGGCGGGTGGGGATGTACATATACTCGGGGGGCTCACCAACTGGAAGTTGGATGAAGCATCTAAAATGAAATATAATTTTGACTTTAAGCAATACGAAGCTTCCTTACTATTGAAACAAGGGTTTTACAATTATCAAATTGCGTTTAAACCAAACAACCTCGACCAAGCTTCCGTCAGCATGTTCGAAGGTTCGCACAGCAAAGCCGAAAACGACTACCTGGTTATAGTTTATTACCGTGGCATGGGCGATTATTACGACCGGTTAATAGGTGTTAGCCAGGTGAATTCGGTTACGAGCAGGCAGTAATTCAGTCCCGAAATTTTCAAAATCAAAGATTTTTAACATTTCCGAGGCCCCTCGAAAAACACTCCTAATTGAAATTTGGTGTTTCCCGCAACATACAGTGTGTAATCATTGGTTCAAAACGCATCGGATAATTTTGAGTCGACCGATGAGCTGAACCTTGACTATTATCATACCCTTTAGTATCTAAATACTGATTTTATTCATTTAAATACGAGGCATACTATCTTAAATTTGTACAACTTGGAATTAGTAGGTTAAGCTGACCCCAATTATGATGACAATTTTAACAATGATAAAATAATAAGTTATGCCTAAAGGAATATTTAACGTACCCCTTGCCGAAAACGAGCCGGTATTAAATTACGCTCCGGGATCTCCCGAAAGAGAGGAGCTTAAAGCACAATTGGAAACTTACAAAGAAACCGAAGTAGATATTCCGATGTATATCGGCGGACAGGAAATTAGAACGGGAAATAAAATTTCCATGCACCCCCCTCACGACATTAAGCATTGTCTGGGTTATTATCACCAAGGGGATGAGACGCATGTATACAAGGCCATTGATGCAGCATTAACTGCCAAAGAAAAGTGGGCTAACCTAAGCTGGGAACATCGTGCGGCGATCTTTTTAAAGGCTGCCGATTTGGTTGCCGGCCCGTACCGTCAAAAGCTGAATGCAGCCACCATGTTGGGTCAGTCGAAAAATGCTTTCCAGGCTGAGATTGATGCAGCTTGTGAATTAGCGGATTTCTTGCGTTTCAACGTTCAATACATGACCGACATTTATGCCGAGCAACCGGAAAGCGCTCCCGGCATGTGGAACCGGGTAGAATACCGTCCGCTGGAAGGATTCGTGTTTGCTTTGACTCCCTTCAACTTTACTTCCATTGCTGGCAACTTACCTTCCGCTCCTGCTTTAATGGGTAATACAGTGGTTTGGAAGCCATCTAAAACGGCGGTTTATTCGGCCCAGGTATTGATGGAAATATTTAACGAAGCAGGTGTTCCTGCCGGAGTTATCAACCTGGTGTACGTTTCCGGTCCCGTTGCCGCCAAGGTTGTTTTTGACCATCCCGAGTTTGCGGGAATCCATTTTACAGGGTCCACCGGTGTATTTCAGAGTATGTGGAAAACAATTGGAGGAAACATCGAAAGATATAAGTCGTACCCGCGTATTGTTGGAGAAACAGGTGGTAAAGATTTTATTCTGGCACACAAATCATGCGATGCCAAAGCGGTTGCTACCGGTATTGTTAGAGGTGGTTTCGAGTACCAGGGGCAAAAATGCTCTGCTGCTTCACGTGTATATATCCCTGCCAGTCGCTGGGAAGAAATTAAGGGTTATGTAGGCGAGCAGTTGGCTGAGATAAAGATGGGTGACCCGGAAGACTTCACCAATTTTGTGAATGCCGTTATCGACGAAAGTTCGTTCGATAAACTTGCCAGTGCCATTGATGCTGCCAAAGCGAGCAAGGAAGCCAAGGTGATTTTCGGCGGAAACTACGATAAATCGAAAGGATATTTTATAGAGCCTACCATCATTCAAACAACCAATCCTCAATATGTAACCATGGAAGAAGAGTTGTTTGGGCCTGTAGTAACCTTATATGTATACGAAGATGCCAGATTTCAAGAGACCATGGACATCCTGGATAAGACATCGATGTACGCCCTTACAGGTGCCATCTTCGCACAGGACAGGTATGCAGCCGAATTAGCCACTAAAAGATTGGTGAATTGCGCCGGCAACTTCTACATCAACGACAAGCCAACAGGTGCAGTAGTAGGGCAACAACCATTTGGCGGCTCCAGAGGCTCAGGCACCAACGACAAAGCGGGTTCGTCTATTAATTTGATGCGCTGGGTAACACCGCGAACCATCAAGGAGACCTTTGTACCTGCTCACGATTACAAATATCCGTTCTTAGGATAATACATTATAGGTTTTTTAGAATAAATACAGGCCGGCTCTGATTAATCAGGGTCGGCTTTTTTGCTTGCATTACTCACCGGGTGAGCAGGAAGAATCTGGCGAGCTGGACGAACTAAAACGTTAAACCATACTCTTTAATAACCTCTCTATCTATTAACGTCCCTTCTCGTAACCCCATAACATCTCTGGCCGAAGAGAACTCCCAATCTTCAGCCCGGGTAACCAAAAGTGCTGCAACAGGATTATTTAAAATGTATCTGTAGCAAATTTGAGGATATTGCCTCTCCGGTGTTTCTACTTTTATCACTGTAACACCATTAATCATATACCAATTTTTTGCAACACCATCTGTGCAGGTAATGCAAACTGCCTTGGTTCTTTCGCGAAATAACGAACCGGTTCTGTTTTCTTGATTGTTAATGGCTCGAGTGTATGACCGAAGGATGGTAGCCATCTCTTTACTCACCCTTTTACTCATCTCATCTTTACTCACCGGGTGACTATGTACATCTTGCTTATAGTCACCCGGTGAGTAGATGGGATTTACGTCATGCTTATAGTCACCCGGTGAGTACTTGGAATCCGATGAGTAACTTGGTGCATCTTTTAACCTAAGCATCAAATGAAAATGATTAGGCATTAAACACCATGCCAATATGCTACAATGAGGCAGCAGGTGCCTTTGTAACTTACTTAAAAAGAAAAGGTAGTTGTCGCGGGTATAAAAAATGCGTTGTTTGTTGTTGCCCTGATTGTAAACATGGTATAGTTGGTCCGGCGCAAAATACATGGATTGCTGTTTTGTAACAATTTAGGCTATTTTTCGAAGTAATTCAAGTTTTACTCACCCGGTGACTAGAAAAAGCTTTAAACTTTGGAAAAGCATTAGAAATAACTAATATTGCGCTTTCGAAAATATATCACAATGAATATTTACAAAACACTCAGCTTAGCTTATTATATTGGAATGATACTGGTATTGGCCGGAATCCTGTTTCAGTTAAATGACATCCCGTATGCATTTATTTGTTTGGTTTCAGGTATTGTTCCCTTGTTAGGCGTACGTTTGTTTAACTATTTAAAAGGCAAACCTGAGAACAAAAGACTGCATGGTATTATGGTGGTAAGCGCATTGTTTCTGGTTGTTGCTGCAGCACTTATTTTTCTTCATCGGAATTATTGGATGATTGCTGTTTTAATTACGGCCACTCTCGATTTATACGTGAGCTTTAGGAAGATTAGAGGTTAGTAGCTTGTGGCTGGAAGCTTGCGGCTCGTAGCTTGAGCTATTTCTGTATTTCACGATATTTCTTCAATAGTTCCCTATCGTCAAAAATATCATCCACCTCAATATGCTTTAGTTCCAGCAGTTCGATAGCAGCATCAAACACCGGCGTTTTTTCAAGAAAATGCTCATGTGTATAGTTGATGTATTTTACCAGTTTAAACGCATTGAACACCTGAAAGAATCGCTTTCTGAAAACCTCCAGTGTTGAACAATTATCGGCTACAGGCTTTAGTTCGTTATAAAAGTCGGAATTCAACAAAAAGCTACGGACACGCCCTGGCAATTCCAGAACCAGTTGCTGATAAGTTTCTTCTGAAATTCTGTAATATTTTTCTACGTTATCAAGGAATGATTTTAAATCGATAAAACCTTGCAGATTGTAAGTCCTATATTCCTCATCTTCATTTTCTACCATTTTTTTTACCGAAGGGCCTGTGCCAAACGGCACTCTTGAAGATATGCGTGGTGAAGGATAAACTTTGGTGGTATTCAGCTCCCCATATCCACCTTGTTGCAACAGTTTTTGAATAAAATAAAATTCCTCGCCACCTTGTCTGCGGTTCATACCCCCGACGCTTACATACGAAGATGCTTTAAAGGCAAAACAAGAGCCGATTGTGTGAAACGCATATGGGAACCCTATATATCGCAAACTTTCGACATAATACCTTAAATGTAACTCATACTGTGCAATGGCATCATAAACCGTAGGATCAAATTCGTTACCTGCAACCGGGTGCTCAAAACTAATAGAACATGCCTTATTTTGAGGTTTTGCAAAGTAACTATCTATCTCAGTAAGATAATTTGCATCAACCGTTGAATCCGCATCCAATGAAACAATAACACCATTTTCATTATCCGAGTCCGATAAATGCTGCACGGCTATATCCATCCCAATTTTTCGTGCCAATCCCGCACCAAAATGTTTTTTAGGAAGGTTAAATGCCTCTATAATATATATATCGATAAAATCACGATTAACCTTATAATCTTTTAGTTCCTGAATGGTTTTTTTTTGTTGTTTAATAATATCCTCTGTCGCATTGACCCCTGCGTTAACGACTACAATAACGGCTACCCTCCCTTGAACGGGATGGCAGGCACATATGGAATCAAGCGTTCTGCATAAACCATCTTCTAAATATGTTGGTATTACCACAAGGATCCCGGCTTTTTTAATATCCCCAACATTAAAAGATGTAAAAGGCGGGTGCTTTTCCAGGTACTTCCCAAACGATGGTTTCATAGCTGCGTCTGTATTCAAAAAAGGCAGATTCCGATTGAAATCTGCCTGAATAATATTAATTGTGTATCTAATTATTTTGCATCGGCATTGTTACCCTTGCTGCTTTCGTATCTGCTGTTTAAAGCATCCGCTACTTGCTGTGTAATATTTATCCCCGGCACGCTGTACAGCACATTGTCGCCAAGTGTGTTACTCAATATCAACTTATATCTTCCATCGGCATTTAATTCTGTCAGATAATTAGTTAAGGTATCGCGCAGCTGACGGTTCAAACCTTCCTGTTCCACCATTAACTCTTGCGATAGTTTTGCGTTTAAGCTTTGGAGTTCCTGATCGCGTGCGGCCAGGTTCCTTTGTTCCTGCTCGGCCCTTTGACGAGATAAAAAACCGTTGTTTTGAACTTTACGCTGGAATTCTGCCACCTGAGTTTGTAACTTCTTAGCTTGCTCATTAAAGTCAGTACGTGATTTCTCTTCCTTCTTTAAAAGTTCCTCTTGCAGGTCAATGGCCAATCCATATTGACGTAAAAGAGAATCTGTATCGATATAGGCTACAGGAAATGTTCCATTCTCAATCAATCCTTCGGAAGCATTTTTGCTTGCTTGCTCACTTTTATTTGTTTTTGTTTGACATCCCACAAACATAAACGATGCCAACCCCAATAATAATGCAAAATTAACAACCTGTAAGTTCCTTTTCATTTCTGTAATTTTAGTTTTATGACTACAATTTAACATCACATGAATTTGAGATGATTAAATTCCAGTATGTGCGTTCCCTCTAGAGTTTATTTTTTTACGGACAACAAATATATATTAATAACAAATATTTAAAAATTTATTTCACATTTTTTGTGATATGCCAGTCCTCAATTCAAAAAACAATACATAAAAACACAACTATTAAAAAATCCTTCGCGAACGGGAACGGTATTTACTTCTCGAAGCACCCCCTCCGGAATACCCCGGTTGCGAACATGGGATAGCACTTCGGTTAATTTTGGGTTTATTAGAAGAAGGTATCGTGTACATAATGGAAAATTCGTGCGAGCCTCCGGAGCCGGTCAGGTCGGATGTTGTTAAATCAAATGAATACCCCAGTCGCATTTGGCCCAGGTGAAGACCAAATATGGCAATCATGGCATCCTGATTGCCCAGTCCCTCGGCATTGGCATTGGGCAATCCCCTATACCACAAGCCCAGTTCAATAGGATTGTACACCCAATACGCACCCACATCGAGCTGATTAAAATCGGCCTGTTTTCGGTAATTAAAAGCAAAAGTTATACTTTGATCCGGCATGCGCCTTCTTCCTTCCTTATACACCCATTTATAACCACCGAATGCAGTTATTTTAAGATTCGTATCGGACGTAACATCGGTAAATGCCTCATTGTTCCTTACCAAATGATCGGCAGTTACTCCAGCCCAATAAAAATTACTGTAGATCATCACAGAGGCCGCTGCATCAAACCTGTTGAGCTTGTCGCGATCGACATCTAGTGCCGTTTGATCAATCAGGTTTCCATAGTTGTCATATGCATCCGAGGTCGTTCCTTTTGTAGGATCGATAAATGATTGGGCCAGCTTAAACTGCAGCCCCGGCCGGACCATCACGTTATCGTTCACATAGATTTCGTAGGCATACAATAAGCCAACATTTTGCTTTACCAGAAGGCCGCCTCCCGAATCGTCTCTATAAAACTGTACCCCAACACCACTGTTATAGTCGGCCATATAATGATCAAACGCAAAAGCCAAAGTCCTGTATGTACCGGGAATACTTGGCCACTGGTCGCGATAATGCAACGTCATCCTGCTCCCTTCCGTTAGCCCGGTAAACGATGGGCTTAGGTACAGGGGCGATGCATAGTTTTGCGAAAAGGATGCATCCTGTGCCTGGACATTACTCACCCTTACAAGGGATAATATCACCAGAAATACAAAACATATGTTATTAGGTTTAATCATTGGTCATTTGGTTATATGCTATGATGCTAAATTAAGCTCAAATCTAAATATTTATTATCTCACCAGCAATACACTTCCTGTTTCGTTAAACACTGTTCCGCTTATAAAGGTACCCGTTGCCTTCCACACATAAACCGCCTGCGGTGATAACTGACCGTTAAAGAAACCGTTCCAGCCTTCCTCAATATTTTCACTTTCGTAAATCAATTGTCCCCAACGATTGAATATCTGCAGGTTATAAGTTTCAATATCGTCATAAACAGGTTTGAATATCGTAGTTTTATCCCCACTGGCCACCGAGGCAGCCCCCCCGTCCGGACGCGGCATAAATGAATTAGGGAAAACCACAAATCCTTCAGGTCTTACTTCTACCGCATCCACTTTTACAATTTCATCTTCGCATCCGAACTCACTTGTAACCTGCAGTGTTATTGTATAGGAACCAGTTTCAACATATTCGTAGGTTGGGTTCACCTTTGTGGACTTATTGTTACCATCCCCAAAGTCCCATAGGTACGTAGCTGCATCAACCGACTGATCATAACATTTCACCGAACCTCCGGGAATATACACCACTTCCGGTCCAACCGAAAACTCAGCCACTGGATGGTCGTAAACCAGGATATCCATCTGGAATGTTCCATTCACGTTATCAGGTCCAGGGGCAGTTAAGGTTACCTTATATTCGCCCGGATTGTTAAACGTATGTTCCGGGTTTCTCTCGTCGGACGATTTACCATCGCCAAAGTCCCAGCTATAGGTTGATCCGCCAATGGATTGGTTGGTAAACTGAACGGTTAACGGATAGCATCCCTGGAATGTATCCACCTTAAACGCGGCATCCGGCACTAATTTATACTCGATACTCACATCATCGTAGGTAATACATCCATTCACATCCATGGTCCATCGGAAAGTATTTACTCCTTCTTTTAGTCCATCCACACGGGTGTTGTAGTATGTGAGGTCATCGAATTCGCCATCCCCGGCAACTACGGTCCATTCCGCACCCAGATTGCCCGGATTGGATGCTTTAAGCTCATAACTGCGCGCATAGCTCACATCATCCTCGCCTGCGTAAGGATCGGCCTTATTCGATACGATTTCGACCACATCCTCGGTAGTACAGCTTCCATAAGCCACTACCCACTTAAATTTGTTTTCGCCCAGTTCAAGGTTCCTTACAATCGAAGTGGGACTGTTAGGATCCTCGAAATCTCCGTTACCGCTTAACACAATCCAAGTTCCAGCTCCTGTTTTGGGGTCATTCGCATTCAGCGTTAAATAATCCTCACACGTATTTTTATCGGTACCCGCTTCGGCTTTATCCGGGATATTGTTTCTAACAATTATTTCATCCGAAGAAACACAGTTTCCTTTTTGAATATTCCACATTAGAATGTTGTCACCAAACTTCAGGCTATCCACCCTTGTTTTAGGGTCATTCACATCTACAAAGTAAGCATTACCCGAAGTTCTGGTCCAGAATCCCTGCCCTTGTGTTGCCACATTGCCATCCAGGGGAGCATAATCCTTGCAATCACTGATATCCGGTCCTGCATTGGCCGTAGTTGGCGTATTGTTTAAAACCTCAATTTCGGAATATAAACTACAATCACCCTGCGAAATCGTCCACCTTAATTTATTTAAACCTTCGTTCAACCTGGATATGGTTGCATTCGGTAATGCAGGATCGTCAAAGTTTCCTCCGCCTTCGATAATGGACCATCTGCCCGTGCCGAAGTCCGGCGTGGCAGCTTTAAGCTCTATATCCGGCGAACAGTATTCCTCGTCTTTTCCGGCATAAGGGACTGATGGCTGGTTGTTGATGACCAATACATCATCTACCGAAGTACATAATCCATTGTCACTGGTTACCACCCATTGCAACACGTTTTCGCCCTTTGACAGGCCAGATATATTGGCTTTTGGTTCCAGCAACTCAGCTTCTGGTATAATTGCTGATCCGGTCAGTATTTCCCATTTACCTGTACCAATAGCAACCGGGGTTGCATCAAGCGTTGTTAAATCCTCACAAAGCTCCTGAGTATTACCCGCATATGCTGTACTGGGCAAATGATTGCTCACGGTAACGGTATCGGAAGTAATACATCCCTCATTATTGATAGTCCAACGTAATACGTTAGATCCCTTGGCCAAATCAAGTACCTGGGTAACCGGATCATGAGAATCCACAAACTTAGCCTGGCTGCCACCTCCGACAACGGTCCAGGTACCAACACCCGGGGAGGCACTGTTTGCCTCAAGGAAAGTTTCATCGGAACAAACGTCCTGATCTCCTCCTACCTGAGCATCCACTTTATTGTAACTGATTTGAACATCATCGGTTGAATTACACCCTTCATATTCCACTGTCCATCTGAAAATATTATCTCCAAATTTAAGACTATCCACCTTGGTAGACGCATTAAGATAATCTTCAAACTTACCGCCTCCGGATCTGATTGTCCAGCTACCCGTGCCAACCTCGGGATTTGAAGCACCCAGGACAAAACTATTTTCACAGGTTGCCTTGTTATCACCAGCATCCGCCTTAGAAGGAGCATTATTTGTAATCTTCACTAAGCTAACATCCCTACACGAATTGTACTGAATAGTCCATGTCAGAATGTTTTCCCCTTTATCCAGGTTACGCACGTTCGTATAAGGATCCAGGTTATCGTCAAAATTAGCCGATCCCGAACCACCTAAAACACCCCAGGTTCCTTCGCCCGGAGATGGGTTATTGGCTTCCAGTACTGCTGTATCGGCACAATTTACTTGTTCGTATCCGGCAAACGCCTCAATCAGGTCATTGGATATCTCCACATCCGAGGTTGAGGTACAGCCATTATTATCCACTGTCCAACGGAACCTGTTTTTACCATTACCCAAGTTAGTAACCAGGGTATTTTCATTGTATACATCCGCAATTTCTCCGGCACCGGATATCAATGTCCAGGTACCCTCCCCGTAGATGGGTGCATTACCCGAAAGGCTCACCGTATCGGTACAAACAGGTCGGTCGTGCCCGGCAAATGAAACGCTGGGTTCGTTGTTGATAATTTCTATGGTATCCCGTTTTATACAACTGGCTTCTGCGCCATACACCTGTACTTCCCAAACCAACATATTCGACCCGGGAGCCAGGGCGTGCACGTAATTGCCACTAATTTCATCGGTATAATTACCCGCATCATCTTTGCCTTTACCAGCACCTTTAATAACTCTCCATGTTCCTGTGCCATATTTAGGTGCTGTTGGTCCAATTTTGGCCGAATCAGCACATACAACCTGATCTTCACCGGCATATGCTTCCGAAGGCTCCATATTGTAAACCATAACCGTATCGTAAGAATGACATCCTTCTTTGGCCACTTCATATTTGATCACGTTTTTACCTGGTGCCAGTCCCGTAATATAAGTTTTCGGATCGGTATCATCGGCAAAACTACCTCCTCCGGAAAGCACAGACCACAAGGGACTGCCTTCTATCGGTTCTACTGCTTCAAACACAGCCGAATCGCCACATACTGACATATCATATCCGGCTGAAGCTACGGTAGGCTTATTGTTAACAATCACTACGGTATCCTCGGTAGACTGGCTTCCATCACCTGCGAACCTCAGTGTCCATTTCAAAACATTTCTGCCCGGGCTGATGTCATAAATTCTTACTTCGGGATCATTGTGATCATCATCCTCAAACTTTACAAATCCGCTTACAACCGTCCATTCCCCAAAGGTATTCTCCGGCAGGTTAGCCTCAAGGTTGGTATAATCCTCACAAAGGTTCGTTTGATCCCAGCCTGCTTCGGCTTGCGCCAGGGCGCCACTCTGAACCTCTATATCTACATAATCAGAACAGTTTAGTTGGGTTACCGTCCACCTGAATTTGTTGATATTAGAGAACAGATTGTACACCCAGGTAGAATGTGATGTGGGATCATCAATATCACCTCTTCCTTCAAGTAAGGTCCAGACTCCCGAACCCACTAAAGGTTCGTTAGCATTTAAAGGTGCGAAACTTTCATCGGTTGAAGTCCATGGAATGGCACTTACAGGAGTTGGTTGGTTATTAGTAACCACCATGGTATCTGTGGAAACGCAACCATTATAGTCTACCGTCCAAACCAAGGTGTTATTTCCCGAAGCCAATGACTCCACTGTACCATTATATTTAGATTCGTTGTCTTCAAAAAAACTTCCGCTTCCCATACTAGATACTACGGACCACGTCCCTGTTGCTCCATCGGGGGCAGGGGTAGCATTAAGCTTGGCTACCGGCTCGCAGACAGCTGTATCGGCTCCTGCATAGGTATCTACATGCAAATTGGTGATCGTGAAATCTACGGATGACGAACAAGTATTTTTGGTCACAGTCCATCGCATCTTATTGTCTCCTACTGCCAAATTTGTCACTTTAGTAAATGGATCTGTGGCATCTTCAAGATTACCCTGCCCTGAAACCAAACTCCAGTAGCCGTCACCATATACCTCCGGTACCGCATGCAAATCATATTCAAATCCGCATATTTGATCTGAAGTACCAAGACCTTGAATTTGGGCTTGTGATGGCTCATCATTGCTGATAATAACCGTATCGTACGAAGCACATCCGTTCCGGGTCATTGTCCAACGCAATATGTTTACACCATCATTCTCCTGCGACAATTCACTAACTGCAGTGTGTCCCGCCGCTGCATCCGAAAAGTTTGCAAAACCTTGCGTATAGGTCCACACACCGGTTACGCCATCACCCTCCGGGATTTCGGTTCCGGTAAGGTTGATGGTTCCGTCACAGGTGTAAGAATTAACGCCTGCATCCACCTCTAATGCGTTGTTTCTGATCTCAACAATAGTTTTAGACAGACAATCTCCATTTAAAATATTCCAGCTCAGCACATGATCGCCCTTACCAATATTAGTAATATTAATCGTTGTATTGTATTTGTTGTCGATAGAAACCTTACCGGATTCAATTCGCCAATATCCGCTTTCATAAGCCTCCGGCGTGCTTCCCCTAAGTGTTGTGAAATCCGTTTGACATTCCAGATCAACCAAATTAACGATTACATCGCTGGCATTATAAATAACCGGTTCTGTAGGTTCGTTATTCACTATATTAACCTGTGCGGTACTTTCGCAAGATCCTTTGCGAACTGTCCAGGTTACGGTGTTTACTCCCTTGTCCAACCCTGTTACTGTAGTATTATCGAGTGTTCCATCGGTTATAGTACCGCCTCCTGCTATAATATTCCAATAACCCTCATCCGCATCTTCAAGGGATGCAACCGGAGTTCCACTGATAGTTGCAGTACCGCCACATACGGGCGAATTCTCAACCACGGCATTTACTGTTAATTGATCGTTAAATATTTTAACGGTATCTGTTACCGAACATAAAGTTCCCTTATTAGTAACCGTCCAGACAAAGACGTTCTCACCTTGGGACAGGTTATAAATATTAGCATCGGCTCTTGTTTTATCCGTAGCAGCATAGACAAATTGTGCCGATCCGCCCACAATTTCCCATTCCCCATCTTCACTGCCGCTAACCGGAACAGCATTTAATGCCGTAACCGTTCCACAAACACGGTCATCGGATCCAGCATCTGCCATTGGCAGTGGCGTAATTGTAACCTCTAATCCAGGAGACCAGGTTTCAGAAGCGCTGCAGTCGTTTACCGGGCGTACTCTTACCATATCGGTATTAGAAGGTATGTTAGGATCCAGATCAACCACAATGGAAGAACCTGTTCCATCCCCCTGAATTATCATACCTGTGGGTAAATCCCATTCGTAAGCGCTTGCATTATCCACCTGATTAATGCTATATACCAAGCCTTTTGTTCCCTGACAAACATCGGTATCTCCAACCGGTGCCACAGTAATTGGATCCGGAATAGGATCTGCTGTTATCCAACGTTCAACCGTGTTGTTTACACCACAATCGTTTTTAGCATAAACCCTGATATAACCGCCATCAAAATCTCTATCAAAATTAACCGTTACCTTTTTATTGGCATCCGCACTCGTTATGATGTTTATGCCTGCATCTGCATCCCAATGGTAACTTGTTTCATAATCAACGTCATCAATGTAATATGCAACTCCTTTGGTTCCCTGGCAAACGATACCATCGTCGTCGTCATCGCTTTTAATCTCTGTAATATTTGTTGGTACAGGATTTAACGTTATTGTTGCCTGAACAGGTACCGCTGTCATATCCATCTCGCAAGAATTGGCATCAACCACCTGTGTTATCACATAATCAGTAGTAACACTGTCTGGAGCAACAGTCCAGGAATAGCTTAGGCTTGCATCAGGTGTAACTACCAGAGACCCTTCCTTACCATTTGCCAAATAGGTGATGGTGTATGGTCCTTTGTTTTGATTGAATCCGATTATCAGCTCCCTGCTATCCCCAACACACATATTATCACTACCCGTTAAAGTAACTATCGGTTTTTTATTGATAATTACATCAACAGCACCAGTACCTGCATTGGAACATCCGTTTGCATCACTTACATTTAGAATCACATATTTGCCATCGCCAACCGGACTATCCGTTAAGGTAGTATCATTTCCATGTATTGTTATCGTTCCGGAGGTACCGTTATTTTGGTCGGCCCAGGTAATATCGAATGGTGCCCTACCTTTAATATCCACGATGTTTAACGTAACCGCTCCGTCTTCGCATACCTCCGAAGGCCCGGTAATTGTTGCCGATGGTAAATCGTGCACCGTAACCTGAACACTATTACCCACATCCTCACCTTTTAAGCAGGTAGCATCCGTTAAACTATACACTTTTGCAATCTTGTAGGTTCTGGAATGATCCACCGCTATCGGAATTTCAACCAATGGGTTATCTATGGTATACGTAGTCGTTAATGTTGTATAATTATCCAGAATATCGACTTTTATATTACCATATGCGGGATCACTAAAATCCCAATTCAGCGTTGTAACCGCTAAAGTAAATACCTCTCCCCTACACAATTCGGCAGAACCGTTAGCACTCAAAGATACTTCGGCACCTGGCTCTGTGATATAAACTGTCTCCTGCTTATCGCAATAACCCCTATCCGGACTATGAGTATCCGTATCGTCAGCGTGGTCTCTAACTATTACATTATATTCGCCGGCAGGCAGGCCAGTAAAGGTAAAACTAGCTCCATCCTTGGCATCCAGCTTTTCATTATAATAGCCATTGGTTACACCTTCAATGAATACAAAATAATTACCCGAAGCATCAGCTAATCCTCCGCCTACGGTAACTTCAACCACTCCTTCGCCTCCTCCGAAACAACTTACATCAGCAAGTTTATCTACATCTAATTCCAACGGGTTAATGGCAAAAATTTCAATATTTTCGGAATAAGTAGATGACAAATCGTCTGTAACGGTAACCTGATAAATACCAGGCGACAAATTACTCTCCACCAGAACCACATCATCCTCTACCCTGTCAATGCCATTACCTACGAACCTGATTCTATAGTGCGTTCCTCCAATGGCATGTCCTCCCTTGGGTCGAATGGTTATTTGGCCATTATCGTCGCCGGAACAAGGTCGGATCTGATAGACTACTTTATCGAAACTTAATGCCTGACCCGGCTCAACCACCGACAACTCGGCTAGTTCAGCAGTACAGCCATTATTATCAGTAGCGATGATCTGATACGTTCCGGCTGTAACCACATTATTGACATCATCTTTAAGTGGGTTGGCAGTACCCTCCGGTACGGCAATAGGTTGATAAACACTTGATGCATCTTTCTTATACCATTGCAAACTATATGGCGGTACGCCATCGTATACATCCACTTCAATAACACCATCAGATAAGCCAGGTGCGGAAACATGGGTAATACGATCGTTGTCTACTTTGATACGAGATGTTGGTTCGGTTATGTATACCGTAGTATCTATCGTACAACCATTGTTATCGGTAACCGTAACGGTATACTCTCCAGCCAACAGGCCTTTTGGATTATCATTTCCTACCGGTGTGGAAGGATTACCAACCCAACTGTAGTTATATACGGTTGTCGGAATTTGCGTACCTCCGGAAGCAGATACCAATATTTCACCGCTATCGTCACCATGACATAATAACACATTGGTGATGACTACATCGTCGAACTTCAACTTCTCTGTTGGTCCTTCTACATCATAGAAGCCTGTATAACTGCACCCATTGTTATCGGTAACAACAAGTTTGTGTGTACCTTGTTTTTGATTTGCTAGGGTGCTATTGGTTCCTGCTCCATCGTTCCAATCGTATGAATAGATTCCTGAGCCACCGGTTACCGATGCTGATAAGGTAGCTCCCGGCTCATTAAAACATAAATTGGTGTTATCGATAGCAACATTTACAATAAGTTCATTGGTCGCTTCAATGATAAATGTCTCAGTAATTGCACAATCCGCTCCATCCGGATCCAAACGCGTATCGGTTATGGTAACTTCATATTCGCCAATACTTAATCCGCTTTGGTTTTGCTGATCTTTATTCAGTCGGGTGTCATCACCATATAGCGTCTTCCATTCGAACTTGTAGTTGCCATCTCCACCAATGACATCATAGGTAATGCTTCCATCGCTATTACCCAAACAAGTTACATCGGTTTCTTTTTTATTGATGATGGAAATAGCATCGGTTATGGTAGCCGATGCTGTTGCTGTGCAGCTTTTGCCATCGCCAAGGTCTTTCACAATTACAGAATAAGTTCCCCCAGACAGCCCTGTCTGGTCTTCGGCTTTAATAGTAAGCCCTGTGCCTCCCATGGAACTCCAGGTATACTCGAATCCATCCCCTGAACCTCCTGTTGCGGTCAGGTCTATTTCACCGCTTGTACCATCACACTTGGTTTCTGTTACATCAAGATTTAACACGATTGGTGCATCCTCAGTAAGCGTAATATCTTTCTGTGCCGCACAATTATGACCGTCGGTAACCAATACAGTATATGTATCGGCAGGAAGATTTTCCTGTTTCTTATTCGATGCGAGGTTAGCTCCCACCACCGGACTCCATTGGTAATTATAATTACCAGCTCCTCCACTTACCACAATATCGATACTACCGTTACTGTTTCCGTTACAGGTTGGGTGTATCACATCTTCGGTAATCACTATGGCCTGATCTTCTTCAATATCGAATTCATAGGTTTTAGAACAACTCGCAATTCCGTCAGTGATATTTTGATCGGTAATTACAACTGTATAGTGACCGGCATATAGGTCTGAAATACTTGATTTGTCCTTGTTTGCCAGGGCATCAAACGAGGCAGGTCCTGTCCAGTCAACGCTGAATAAACCGGAACCTCCATTGATGGTCAGCTGGATAGATCCATTGTATCCTCCAGTACATGTTACATGGGTAACAATGGAATCGACACTTATTTCATAAGGAACAAACAGGTTCTTGGAAACCTCACAATCTTTCTTGTCCTTAACAGTAACGATATAGCTGCCCCCTTTGTAAATAGGCACATTAGCCGGATCGACCGGCACTGCAGGTGTGAAATCAGGGCCATTCCAAAGGATGGTTTTAATACCCGAACCACCATTAATATTCTCTACTTTTAAGGTACGTTCGTACGGATCGCACGCTGTATTCTCAAAACTTGCCGTATAAGTAATCGGATTGGGTTGAGCAACCGTGAAAACCGTATCCAATTGACAAGTTTCTCCATCGATATCTTTTTCAACCGTTAAATCATATTGCCCGGTGATCAGATCAACCTGGTTCTGTAAATTACTATTTACAATACCGGGGCCAGACCATGTATAGGTTGGGTTAACAGCACCCTCGACGACAAGGTTGATAGCACCATCCGAACCGCCATTGCAGCTTACATCCTTAACCGAATACGTTTTTATATGGATTGCATTTTTTACACCGACAATAAATTCTTTGGTTACTGTACATCCCCTTGTTACATCTTCAACCGTCAGCACATAGGTACCTTCCGAAAGACCCGCCTGGTCGAGGGAAGTATTGTCAATGCCCAAACCATCTGCAGATGACCATGTTGTTACAATATTGGACGAAGCACCTTCAATGGTAATTCCTGTAATTTCACCGTTGGTAACTCCTTTACAGGTGGTATTATTTATCGTTCCGGTAATTTCGATATGTTGCAATGTAAATGGATAATTAAATTTACAGCGTTCAGGATCAGTCGAATTGAGATCCAAAACAGTAAGCTCATAATCGCCAGCGGATAAGCCTGTAACATTCTCTGTGTGTGTTGAACCAACCGGTATGGTTACCGTTTTAACAATGGATGCTTCCGGTATTAAAATCTTATAGTCATACTCTGTAGCACCGGAAGGAATACCTCCGGTAATTTCAAAAGTAAGCGCTCCACTGGTTGTGGCCATTGGATCGCAATCTATATTTTCATTTGTTATATTCACACTTACAGGCAGTGTTGGTTCGCTAACAACAACTGATTTTGTTACTGAGGAACATGCTGCCCTGATATCCGTTACTTCAATTATATAATTCCCTGCGGTAAGGTTATCGAACACGGATGCACTGCTTCCGTTATTGGTTATGGCTGTTTGACCCGTGCAATTAATAGTATAAGGAGCCGTTCCTCCCGTAACATTCACACTAACAGATCCTGAGTTATCACCGAAACAAGTTGTTACATCACCTATCGTTTCGTTGATAACGATCTGACTACCATCCTCAACGATAATTCCATCCTCATAAACCTCGCAACCGTCGCCGAGACTTGTTACCTTCAAACGATAATCTCCCGCCACAACCGGATTCTTCAAAGTAGCTGCACCGTTCACCTTGTATATCTGATAATCGGTACCATCGTGTTTGTACCAGTCGTATTGATATGAGCCACCTGATCTTCCGGAGACTGATGTTTCGATGATTCCATTATCACCATTTGGACAGGTTACATCCTGCACATTATCAACTGAAATAATCAACTGGTTAGGTTCTTCTACTTCTACCTTAACCGTATCCATGCATCCTTTAGCTGTCAGCAGTGAGATAACATAGTCTTCAGCCTTGCTAACAGAATGAGAATTATACGAAACTATATCGTTCTTAACGAATGTACCGTTACTTCCACTCCAGGTAATTATATCAGTAGCTGCAGGAGCGCGACCCGACAAACTAACTGTGATTGAACCATCACCTTGCCCAAAACATGTATTATCCTTAGGTATAGCGATTAAAGTAACTTCAGCATCCTGTTTAATTTCTATATTATTTTGATAGAATACAGTGCCAATGGCATCATAAGCATTGATTTCATACACCCCTGCAAATAAATCACTAACAACCTGATTTAAGGTCGTGGCCGATATTTCACCAGAATCGTAGGCATTGCCATCGAAAGTGTTACCCGTTACCGTGTACTTGATTCCTCCGTTATTTGGAGCGTTGAATTCTATTTCTATTTCACCATCGCTTCCGCCGTAACAAGTTACATCACTAGTATTTATAGTCGCATCTAATGCATATGGTTGCCCTATGAAAATATCAGTTATGGTAGTATCACAACCACTTGCGTCGGTAATTGTAAACGAATATGAACCCGCCAGTAAATCATCTCTCCTAAAAGTTGTAACAGCTGCATCATCGGCCCAACTAATCGTATAAGGAGCGCCACTGTTACCGCTATAGGTATGCACATCAATAATACCATCTGCCTTATTATATATGGTAGCATCTTCGTCGTCCCAAACAATTGTAAAAGGATCTGGTTCGGCTATAGTGATGGTGTTAGAAATAGTACAGCCGTTTCCATCCACAAATGTATAGGTATAATCTCCTCCTGAATATACATTTATTGCGTCAGTATCACCTGTTGTATCAAGAGCTCCATTATCAATAATTCCGCTTGGTCCAGTCCATGTTACTTTATCTATCGCTACAAAATTTCTGTTTAACTGAATGGAAACTACTTGTCCGCCTTTATCTGCAGCATGACAAGTTAAATCGTTATAAGCAGGTGTAATGATATTCTCAGCTGGTTGAGAAATCATAATGGCATTCTCAGCAAACACATTCCCTACATTATCGGTTATTTGTACCTGGTATTCACCATCTTTCAGCGTATCCCACAGATAACTTCCTGTATTGGCAATAATAGTTTGTGTAGAACTAAAAGCACCTCCATCATATTCATTACCGGTAAGAACAACAGTATATGGCTCATTACCAGCCAGAACCGTAACCAGTATCTCTCCCTCTTCATCACCATAACACTTCATATTATCTGAAGATTCCGTTACGTTGGCCGATAGGGCAGTTGGCTCATTTATAATAATATCCCCTGAATCGTACAAACATCCATACAAATCCTCAATTTGATAAGAATATGTACCTGCAATTAACCCAGTTTGTAAACGTTCGTTCTGAGTAAAAGCAACTCCGGCTGGACCTGACCAGGTAATTTTATAATCCTCAGGTAACGAAGTGTCAGGGGTATTGCCGCTTAACACATCAATTTCAATAGAACCATTGTTATTACCTGTTGGTGTAATGTGTGTTACATTATGGTGAACATCCCATGCAACCGGTTCTGTAATAGTATAGGTATTTTCTATTAAACATCCATCTTGATTTGTGACAACCACCTGATAATCACCGGAAATATCAGCATTCGCCTCTCCAATTTTAGCTGCAATAGCAGTGATATCAGAACCACTTAATGTAATATTATTAGGATTAATTACACTCCAGGTTTCTGTCCCATTTTCTCTGCCGCCCAAAGTAATCTGAATCTTACCTCCGCCTTGTCCGTTACATTCGATTTGTGTTAATGCCCCGGAAACTGTTGTTTCGGCATTTTCGGAAATTGTAATTGTCTCATTATGCGTTTGACTCGCATGATCAGCTACAACAACTTCGTATATACCTGGTTTTAAATCCTCAAACAACACATTGGCATTTGCACTTGTTTTTTGGGCAAATACAGAACCATCATCAGGAGTACCCGTTAATTCAATTGAATAAGGAGCATTCCCCGATGTAATCGTTACTAGTATCTCACCATCTTCACCACCATAACAATTTACATCAACATCTGACACATTAACAACCAGTTCACCTGGTTCTGTGATAGTTATGCCGGAACTAGTGAAAGTACAATCGTTATTGTCTGTAATTACATATTGGTAAACACCCGCCTCAATTCCGTTATTGTTCACTCCCGTTACAGGAGTACCAACTGGATTTTCGTATACATCGTAAGTTCCACCGGCGTTCTGCTTGTACCATACAATTGATTTTACACCATTTTCGCTGACAGCGTCAATCAGAATTCTTCCATCTGAAGCTCCATTTGCAGTTACATGATCCTGCTGAACGATTGAGGAAGTTATATCGGCCGGTTTTGTTAGAACAACCGACAATGGCATTGCATCACAACCATTTTTATCCTTCACACTAATAGTGTAGGTACCTGCATATAAATCCACTTGCGACTTCTCAGCACTGAAAGCACCTGATGTGGACCAACCCACAGGATTGGTACGTGTCCAGTTGACAGTAGAATTGGCCTCATCAATGGCTCTACCGGATATGGCGACTTCTATTTCTCCATCGTGTCCGTCGTAACAAGTTATATTTTTAGATGATACTTCAACGACCGAGATTTCAGCCAGTTGATTTATAGTAACAACCTTGGTTAAGGATTCTCCTTCACTATCAGTAATGACAACCTCATAAGCACCTGCCGTTAAGGCATCAAACACATGATTACCAGATGTATTTCCCAGGTCCGACTCATTTACTGTAGTTCCTAAGTAATCAATTCCTGTAAGTGCAATGTTATAATTCGGATTTCCCGAATTCACCAGGACACCAATACTACCATTGGCAGAACCATAACACCCTGCATCAGTTGCGGTTACATCGAATAATAATTGATTTGGGCCTGAAACCGTTAACGTTTCTGAATAAGTACAAGTTCCTGCTCCATTGCCGTCGGTAATAGTATAAGTATAGTCCCCCACTGTCAATCCACTGCGCGACCAACCTGTTCCTCCATCACTCCAGGCAATAATGTATGGTGGTGTATTTCCTGTTGGTGCATTCACTGTTATGCTTCCATCGGTATGACCATAACTGGTAACATTGGTAACACCTGAACTAACCATCCATGGGTTTGGTTCTGAAATAGTAATAGGTGTTACCTGAACAGGAGAACAACCATTATTATTGTTTACCGTAACCGTATAATTACCTGCCTGTAAACCTGATTTAGAATACGTTTTTATCGCTACATCTAAGTTTTCTGGTCCCATCGCATAACCATTGTCTGCCGTCCAGGAAATAGTGGCACCATCAATATGTCCCTCAATATCAACAGATAAAATACCATCAACTTCTCCATTACAAGTAATATCTGTTGGTGTTACAGAAACCGATAATTCATCGGTCTGAGTAAGAACAACGGTACTATAATATACCTCAGAAGTTTCTTTGTCGGTTACTTCAATATCATATGTACCTGCTTTTAAACCTATAAGCTTATCATAAGTATCTGTGGTAAAATCCTCGTCAACAGCTGTAAATGCAGAAGCATCAATCAGGGTCGCACTTACTTTAATATTATAATTACTACTTCCACTCTCCACCTGAATCGGGATAAATCCATCATTACCTCCATAACAAGAAATATTAATTTTATCTGAATCAGGATCTTTGACTATAAATTCAAAAGGTTGTGTTAATGTGATATAAGGACTTTCGTACAGACACGTGTTATCATCTGTAATTTTAAAACGGTATGTACCAGCATCAAAAGTGGATACTGTCCATGTACCTGCAAGTGCAACCATTTCCGTATCTGTTACATCGTACCAGCTAATAGAATGACCTGTATTGGCACCATCATGTTTATATACATTTATAACACCGTCAGCACCGTTATATTTTGTTAAATTAATAAGGGTGTAATCTACATCCCATGCATCCGGCTGCTTAACTTTATAGTTTGGCGTTGATTGTACGGTACAACCATTATCGTCTTCCACTACTACATAATACTCACCTGCCCCTAAACCAGTTATATGTTTCAATGTTGCTCCTTGCCCTTGAATTACGTCAGCCGTTGTACCCACTTTATACCACGTATAATTTTTATAAGGCGTTTCTCCACCTGTTACATTATTTTGTAGATTAATCTCACCATTTAACTCACCATTACATTTAACATCCGTAATCAGCTCTATACCAGCAGGTACTGTTAATTCACTTGCCGGTTGTGCAATCGTAACTCCTCCGGTAATCACTTTATCTTTCTGACATAAAGTTGTAGTACCCATGTCTCTTACATAAATATCATAAGTTCCTTCCGTAAGATTTTGTATCGGAGAAGACTGCCACCCTGTTGACCCGTCCAAACTATATTCAAACGGTCCAACTCCTCCTGTAGTGGAAAGTTCAATTTCTCCTGTCGATTCTCCATAACATAAAACAGGAGTCACATTTGAAACAGTAGTAACAAAATCGCTAGGTTCGGTAATTTCAAAACTTATGGATTTGGTACAACTATAATCATTTTTATCTCTAATGACTAAATCGTATGTGGCCGCTCCCAGTAAAGTAAACGTGTGGGTCGCACTTGTTCCGGACACCCAGCTTGTTCCACCATCTTTGGAGTAATCATAATTACCGCTTCCTCCTGATGCTGTAAGTTCAATGAACCCGTCTGTATTGCTATTACACGAAACATGCGTATGATCGGAAACTATCAAATCTAATATTGGTGCCTCATCTACTTTAATAAAAGCAGGCATCTTATACTCGCAACCTGTTGCTTTTGAATCCCTTACCCAAATAGCATGATTCCCGGCAGACAATCCTGACTCTGTAAAGGTAGCCGCATTGTCGCCTGCATTATATCCACCTCCGTCAACATTGAATTGATATGTGCCCGAACCACCTGATGCAATGACTGTTATAACTCCATTACTACCACTGTTACAAGTAACGTCAGTAATATTATCGGTTACCAGATTTAGTGCAGTAGGTTCGCCAACCGTATAGATTTTGTTAAATGTACATCCATTATTATCCTCAACATCAACTCTATAATCACCTGCCAATAAATTTTTAGGATTTGCAGTTTTACCATTATCCAAATCAGGAACATTTGTACCGGTTGGTACATAAACCCATTGGTATTTGTACGGAGGAGTAGCACCTGCCAATGTTATGTTAATACTACCATTAGCCGTTCCATGACAATCCGCATCGATTACTTTTTCCGTAAGGATGCTAATGGCCGAAGCAGGTTCTGTAATTGTTATGGACAACACTCTGTCCTGCTCACAGAAATCTGCAGCCAACGATCCACGATCACGAACGGAAATTTCATATGTGCCAACTGCATATCCAGTAAACGTGCTGGCAGCATCCCATGAAGTAATATAATTTGTGCCATCATGAACCCTATATTCAAATGGTCCAACACCACCAGATGTAGTCACTGCAAATTCTCCATCAGCCCCAGTAAAACAACTAACATTTTTATGACTACCTGCAACTTCAGAAATGGCAAATGCCGAAGGCTCTGTTAAAGTCACTGTTCTAACATCCAGGCTCTGACAGGTTACATCTGAACTTTCTGCTATACTGAAAGAGTAAGGTATATTTGCACTAAGTCCGGTAAACACATTACTTGCCTGCCAATTTAATCCGGCATCTATCGAGTAAACATAATTACCGCTTCCTCCAACGCCTGTAAGCGTTACTGTTCCATCGGTACCACTATTACAGGTTACATGGGTTATTACAGGCGTGTTCAATGCCAACTCAACTGGCTGGCCCACAATTACAACAACCGTACCTTCGGTACAAGAAGTAGCTCCTGCATCCCGAACCCAAACAGAATGATTACCTGCGGCCACACCAGATACTGTGTACTCGTTTGTTCCGTTAACAGTCCAATCACCGGCTACTGCTACTGCAGGATTTACCTCGGAAAATGCATATGTTCCATTTCCTCCCGCTGCCTGAACTGTAAATGAACCGTCAGCAGCTCCAAAACAAGTAGCCTGAGTATTAGATATTTCGGCGAGTGACAATCCTGCTGTTGGTTGAGTAATTACAACATCGGTTGCCATTGTAAATTCGCATCTAGGATAATTTTTATCCCTGACTAATATGGTATATGAGCCAGCGCTCAGATTTGTAAATATATATTCGTTGGTGTTAACCCGGTTACTGTTCAACCAGTTTACACCTGCATCTATACTAAACTGGTAATCTCCAGATCCACCGCTGGCCTGAACTACGCATTCACCATCCGTTCCACCAAAACACAAATTATCGACATGGTTGGCAGCCGGATCCAGTTCCATTAAGCCTAATGCCGTATTCTTAGAGATTGTAACATCAACCGTTTGTGAACAACCTTCCGCATCTTCCACCAAAACAGAATAGGTTGCTACAGCCAAATTGTTAGCGGTTAACTCTTTGTTCGTTAATTGGGCTGCTCCAATACCCGCTGGCCAGGTAATATTATATCCGCTTGGATAAGTCACCAAATCAGTGAACGGTGTTCCTCCAGCAATAACAATGGTTGCGCTACCTTCACAAGTTCCTCCCATGGTACACGAAGTACAACCTACTTTAATATTTTTTGATAAATCTTCAGTAACCGACAAAGCTGCTACCGGTTCATCTATATTCACCGTTAGCACATCGTCTTCCTGACAGAATGGGGCGACTGCATTTTTTACTGAAAATGAGTATACGCCTTGGTTTAATCCTGAGAATGTTGGAGAGGCTTGCCAGGTACTTCCGTCGGCGGAATACAGATAGGAACCACTTCCACCACCAGTTTTTAAATTTATTACTCCGTCACTTGCGCCTTTGCAGCTTACATCCGTCTTTGAATCCAGCTGAAGAACAAGTTCATATCTTTCAATATCAACACTGCCGGTCATATAAGATGTACATCCGGCATAATTTGCACGAACCGTATAATTACCCGGAGAATCAAAGAATCGATCTCCTCCGGAACCATCCGTGTTTACAGTAAAGTTAAAAGCTCCACCAGTTGTCGTATTCAAATATTTTACTGCAGGCGAAAAAGAATTTCCATCCAATAGTAACTCATACTCAACATCCTTGTTGGAACCGCCTAAGCCAACTGTTATGCCTGCATCCCCCATGCAGAATGCACCTCCACCTGTTACTGAATACGTATTAGTAGGTGTACCTACAATTTCAATGGTAATCTCATGCGCAGTGATACAGCCGTCAACACTTTCATATTCATAACGCACTGTAAAAAAACCGGGAGTCATCAGGGATGGAGAGAGCACTGCTTTCTCATCATCAGCAGTTGCATCCACAATCCCGGGATAACCTCCAACTATCGAGAAGTTTCCGTTTCCTGCAGAAGGTCCTGACCCATTGAGATTAATATCGCCGGATGATGTACAAATTTTTTGTCCAGAAGTAATATCCGAAAAAGTAACCGGTATCGGGTCAAATACCTCCACCACCTTACTAATCGTTTCGGAACATCCTGAAGCATCGTCGGTATAAACAAAACGTACCGTATAATTACCCGGACCAACGGTGACATCGATTTCGGCAGTTTTATCGTCGCCATTGTCCGTCACAAATGGATTGAGCACTCCACTTTTGGTAGAACTGAAGACGCCCGTACCCGCCGCAGACAACGTATTGATGGTTATGGTTTGAGGCGTAACATCATTTTCGCAATAAGAATCCTGTAGCCCACTGAACTCAACCGACGGCAGATCCACCACCGACAGTTTATCCGGATGCATGTAGATGGAAGTACAACCATTTTGTGTGACCTGGTAGGTTATATCATAGTCTCCGGGACCCGCACCGGCTGGTGAAAACTTCTTGCCATCAACACCTGCGGCGACCAGATTGCCCAGATCGTCATATAAGGAAAAGAATCCGCTGGCAACATTGGGACGTAAATCAACATCTGCATTATTAACACAGAATTGGTTTTGTTCACCTCCACTGCCATCATCAGGATAAAGGAAAGTGGCATCCGGCATAGCCAGCACTTCCACTTCCTGCTGTAATACATTGGTACAATTAGTCGAGGCAAATTCAAAATCGATTCTATATCTTCCTGCTCCTTGAACCGAAGGATTAAAAGTCACTGAACCATCGGCCGGTCCGGTACTCAGCTCATTTGTATAATCGCCATCAGCTGCAACCCACTTATAAACAGTTACCTTACCTGTTGTTTCATTCCCAAGCAGTGAAACACTTCCTTCGTTTGCGCAATAAGTAGCTTGAACCGGCAATGTTAATGGCACACCAACTGTCACATTTAATGAGGTGTTTCCACTACATGTCGTAACCGGGTCTAAGTAACTTAAGGATATTGAGTGATTCCCCAATCCGGCTGTTGAAGGAGAGAATACGGCTGTACCATCTCCATTATCTGTAATCCCCGGCCCGCTGAAAACCGCATCTGCCGTGCCAATATCCACATTTAAAAGTCTGGCTTTTATATTCACATCCAAGGATGTTTCGCAATAATCAGTATCCGGTGCCGAATTATCCAATAAGGTTATTTCAAGATTAGTCCCATTTATCGAGTTGGCATGAACGGTTGCCCCTTCTGTCCAGGAGTTAACACAACCGTTTCCATCCGTATAGGAATAGGTAATATTATAGGTAGTACCGGGCGTACTCACTGCACCGGGACTAAATGTAGCCGTTCCATCTCCGTTATCGTTCAGGAAAACGCCTAAACCAGCTCCAGACCAAACACCACCTGCATTTTGAGGGCTACCCAGAAGGGTTACCGGTGGGCTATCTTCACAAAAATCGCCAGGCAGGTTATCGATTCCGCCATTGGGTTTTAAGTTTTCGATAATAGTTTTAGCTGTAGTCAACAAATTAAGCGAACAACTGGCATTTTGTGATCTAGCTTCCAAGGTATAGGTTCCGGCTGTTACGCCTGTAAAATCCCTCGTGTGGCCATCTCCCGTAATGGATACGACATCTGTTCCGGTATCATCTACCAACACATATTCCACGTTCGTCTCTGTATCTGCCAAAGTAATTACGACACCGGCTTCATACTCACAGTAATTATCTTCAGGTATGGTTACCGTTTGTACATCCGGTCTTTTTTCAACGATTAGCTTATGCGTAAGTTCCGTTGTACAAGTTCCATTATCAGCAACCACCGAATAGGTAGCCGGCACCAAACCGTTAAATTGCACGGTATTAATACCATTACCATCTATTGGAAGATAGGACGCATCCGGAGCTCCATTTTTATATAATGTATACTTTACTCCGGATTGCCCGGGATTGGATAATACGATATTGCCTACATTACAAACATAACCGGATGTGTTAAAATTAATATCGGTTGGAGCTGCAATCACCGAAACAGAACCCGAAACCTGTTCCGTACAAAAACCGTTTGTTGCTTCGATAGTATAGGTTCCTATAGCCAATAATTGATCCGTAACAATTTTTGGATTAGCTCCCGGGTTTCCCCCAACTGAATAGGCGGTGGCAACGGGGCCTGATCCATCATCATACAATAAATTATAGTTTACACCTGCTTCCGTATTGTTCGATAAGGTTATGGTAATGGGTGTTCCTTCACAATTGCCCGATGCGCTAAAGGTTATGGCGGAAACATCGGGTGAAGGATTAATGGTAAAGGTATTATTCATCACCTTTTCACATACTCCATTTTTAGATGCAACAACCGTATAAATACCTGCAACCGACTGCGGATTAAAAGGTCTGTCATTTCCACCTGCATCACCCGCTACCGTTTGAATGAGCGTTTCACTGCCCATACCATAATTTCTATATAAGGTATAATCGACATCTGTTTCGCTGGTCACTGTATTAAAGGTGACCGGTGTACCCGCACATAATGGCGGAACTAATGAAGAAGCGATATTTAAGCCCGTTACATCAGCTTCAATCGTAACAGTCCCACCCATCACAACATCCGTACATCCCGGATTGCCGCCTTTTACGGTATAAACACCTGCACTTCCGGCACCCGTATAAGGCCCCCAGGTAAGTGTTCCTCCTGTTCCTACTTTTGCTGCCTCTCCTAAATCAACATTATCCTTATAAACTTTATAACTTATTCCTGATTCTGAGTTTAATAATTGTACACTCGTATTTGATGTTTCACAAGCCGTTGCAGTAGTTATGGGCCTGTTTAAAGGTGGAGTATAAATAGTGACTGTTGCTCCTCCATCCATATCGAAGGTGCCACATCCGCTTATAGCTACAACCTTATAGGTTCCCGGAGTAGTCATATTGGGAAACGAAATAGCTCCATTTGTTCCCGCTGTATTAGTCCCTGCAACCAGGCCAGTTCCATCGTGCAATTGATAATCAATTCCCAGTTCACTGTCTGACAGTCCTATAATGGTTCCAACATCCGAACAGGCGTCGGTACCTGTAACAGTAAAAGCTAAATCAGGATCTTTGTCAACAGTATATACATTGCTCATGGGTAGATCGCCGGCACATGCTTTACCCACTACCCTGTACGTTCCTGCCACATTCTGTGTAGGAAAACTAATGGCGGAAGAGCCATCTCCCACAAAAGTGCTTAAGGCAACATCTTCATATGTCCCATTTCCATCTTTATCTCTTTGTAATTCGTATTCAACACCATTTTCAGGGGTATCACTAGCTGCGGTAGCATCTAAACTGAGTGTTAATCCAACTCCAGACTCGCATGATGGAACCGGGCTTCCGGAAACATCCAATACGGCTGTTGCACCTGTTGTATAAATAAGATCATTAATCCCAGTAAGGTCAGCACTACAATAATATTTATCAACTACACTTACTAAGTGAACTATATTAGGTCGAAGGTTAGTAGTTCCATCATGTATTTCCTCAGTTTTGTCTTCGTCATGTACCTTATCTGTATGCAAGCCATCTGCCGTAGTGGAAAATTCAATATCATAATCATCTTCTCCACCGGTAATTCTAATATCAAAACCATTTTTATAATTATCAGTTGCCGGACATATAAAACTATCACCATCAATATGATCGAACAAAACTACCGAAGGGGCACTGCTGGTTTCTTTAATATCTAAATCCACTTGGCCCGATCCAAAATCTAATTCAACCTCGTAGTCACCTCCCGGATTCCATCCTGTAATTACATCATCGGTATAATCACCTGGGGTACCTTTATCATCAATTGATAATCCGTCCAAATCAACAACTATGCCCGTGCCATTAGAATACCCAGCGCCAAATGCCAACTTGATGAGCTCATCAAAATTTATTTCGCTCCTGCCGCAAGTGCCATATTCCTGTGCATAAACAGAAGTAAATAATCCCAGATATATTAACGCAAAAAACAGACCTAGGCGAAGTGTACTTCTCCTAAGCCCTATTTTATTAAGGTTGAGTGAGTGATGGTTTAGCATGTACATATAGTTTTAGTCCCCAATGGTTCAATTAAAAAATCAAACCTAGACTTTTCTACGTCTTTAGTTAAAAAAAGGTTTGGTTAAAAACGAGAAACTATGCAAATTTTGTTAAGTCAAAATCATGCAATAAGGTACTCGTTTGTACTTCACTTACTAATAGTTAATTTTGATCATACGCTTTTTCAGAGAATTTTCTTGTTCGCGATCCCCCCTACAAACATCTATATCTATTTCCCGGTAAACTTTTTAACAAACCGTCAAATTCCAGTTGCAACAGCATGGATGAAACCTTGGCTATAGGTATTCCTGTCGTTATGCTCAGAAAATTAACAGATGCCTCTTTTTCTTGACGAATCAATCGATAGATTACACCAAACTCACCGGAAGGCTCGTCGAACATGCTTAGCTGTCTTTCTCCCGTCTTGTTTTTTTCCGGTTCCCAATTTAATGCATACACCAAATCTTCGGCACTCTCCACCAATGCTGCCACATTTGTCTTTATCAATTTATTACATCCCTTACTAAATTCATCGTCCACCCTTCCGGGTATGGCCAGCACATCCCGGTTATATGATTGTGCCAGATGAGCGGTTATCAACGCCCCTCCTTTTACTGCTGATTCCACCACCAAGGTAGCATCCGTTAGGCCCGCCACAATCCTGTTTCGCTTTACGAAGTTTGGTTTATCAGGATTCGTCTCACTCATAAATTCGGTCACCAAAGCACCTTGATCCAATAAATCCTTTGCCACACCCCTATGCATGTTCGGGTAAATACGGTCGAGCCCATGCGCCAAAACGGCAATGGTAGGCAATCCAAATTCCAGAGCCGCACGGTGCGCACAAATATCCACTCCATAGGCCAAACCGCTTACAATAGTTACATGGGGATTGTTTTTAGATAAATCACGAATCAGGTTTCTGCAGTTTTGCTTTCCCTCTTCCGTAACCTTTCTTGTTCCAACAACCGATAAAAGCTTTTTTCCGCTCAAAGAATGCGCCCCTAACTTATAAATCATCACTGGACCATCGTCACAATTATTAAGTCGCGAGGGAAAACGATCGTCCAGGAAAAAACAGGCTTCAATGTTTTTCTTTACAAGAAATTCGATTTCTTGCTCTGCCCTTTCCAGCGGTGATGAATTCGCAATCAACGAAGCTTGCTTCGTTCCGATTCCCGGAATTTTTACCAATACCTTCTCCTTTTCTTTAAAAACAGCTTCTACATCACCCAAATAGGCCACAACATTCCTAATTAGTTTTGGCCCCAAACCCTTCACCAAGCTAATGGCAATTTTATATTTTAACTGATTCTCCAATATCAAGGCATCATTTAATCCGGTAAAAATATAGAATTAACAACGATTAAGCCTATTGAATTAATGGGCAAATGCCAACAATAACTTTAATTTTTAAACATTATATCCACATTATGGAAAAACCCGACCTGTCAGTCGAAAAACATGACTAAAGCCCCCAATTCGGGTCGTCGGCGGTTTTTACTTGATGGAAGCAAAGAATTTTTTAAGATCGTTCAAATCCTTGCTCGAAAACGCAGTTATATAGATGGGAGGGTACTTAGCCAACTGGCTGGATGACATTTGATACAACAGCAGTTTCTTTCTATAAAACTTATTCCCATTGATTTCATATTTAATAAATGCGGTTATAGGCACCCGGAACATTTTAAAATCCCTGCCAAAAGGAAAAGAATTATAGAATCTGACTTCAAAATGGTCGTCTACTTTGTCAATCTCAAAATAATAGTAACCACCATACACAAAAAAGTAAACGATAAGGGCCGCAATAAACCCACTGGTCCACTGTAACCAAATATGCATTAAAACATCAATAGTTAACGAACATACAAACAAAGCTGCAAAAATGATGATCCCGAATGTAAATATCAATTGGAAACTGCCGGCTGTCTTTCTATTATTCATCTTGTCTGTACATTTTTTAGTAAATTAAAATAAAAATGCGCAAAACACAAAACGCCTTTTAGCTGCAAAAACAGTTTATCGACCAACTATTTCCGTGTATAAAAACCTCGCAGGCTTAAAAAGTCACATTTTAAGTAATAATTTTGCGCTGCGCCATCCTTTTTTAATTATTTTTGACGACTTAAAATTCAACGCAAACAATAAAATTAATGCAGGTAATTGAAGAGAGCGAATCGAAGGTGTACGGAGCCGACGATTTAAGGAAAGATCTTTCAGCACTAATTGATAAATACAGGCGAGGCAAAGTTTTCCTGTTAATGGATACCGGATCACATAAACATTGCTATCCTAAAATAAAGGGGTTGCCCGAGATCGACGAAGACAACATGCTCGTTATTGAGCAGGGTGACCACAACAAAAATGTGGAAACGATTTCAAATGTTTGGCATTTTTTAAGCACGCACGGTGCCGACAGAAAGTCGATGCTTATTAACCTGGCTGGCGGAATGCCGTGCGATTTGGGTGGGTTTGCCGCAGCCACTTTTAAAAGAGGAATCGATTTTATTAACATACCAACTACCCTACTTAGTCAGGTAGATGCCAGTGTGGGAGGAAAGACAGGCATCAACTTTCATAGTTTTAAAAACGAGATTGGGGTATTTAAACATGCCGCTTCGGTACTGGTGTGCAACGACTTTATAAAAACGCAGGATCAGGAAAATATATGCTCGGGGTTTGCCGAAATGATAAAACATGCCCTCATCTATTCCAAAGATACCTGGAACGAACTAAAAAGCTTCAATATACAAAACACCGATATAGAGGCTTTAAAGCCTCTTGTTGTTAATTCAATACATATAAAAGAGCACTTTGTAAAGGCTGATCCTACCGAAAAAAACGTCAGAAAATCGCTGAACTTTGGACACACTATCGGGCACGCATTCGAAAGCTTTGCCATGAAGGAGGGCACCCCTATATTACATGGATATGCGGTTGCCTACGGCATGATTGCCGAACTATATCTTGGCCATAAGATCTGCGGCTTTCCCTTGACTAAACTAGAGGAAATAAATCAGATATTGACTTCAATTTATGGTAAATTTTCGTTTGGCGAAAATGATTTTGAATATCTGTATTATTTAATGACCCACGATAAGAAAAACGAGAAAAACCAAATTAATTTCACCCTCTTGGAAGATATCGGTCAGATAAAAATAAACCAGACCTGCACCAAGGAAGAAATTTTTGAGGCACTGGAGTTTTATCTGAACATTTAATTATTAATATTTTGATCGTACATATAAGATAGACGTGACAGCAATGCCACATATTGGTACTAAAGCAGAATCACAACGTCTCTTATCTCCTCCCGCCAAAAACCAATGATATGTGGTGGGATATTAAACAAGGTGAAATCCCGATACCTTTTATTAATTTTAATTCGGGATAGTTTCACTCCATATTTAATTAAAAATGCAATATACAGTTACCGCACCAAAAGAAGTTGCACCCTATAAAGTAGCACTGCCTACCTCAAAAAGCATTAGTAACCGAGCGCTTATACTAAACGCTTTGGCATATAGTGCCAAGCCAATAAAAAACCTTTCCGACAGTGACGATACCCAACTCATGTTAAAAGCTTTGCAGTCGGACAGCAATAATTTTGACGTTGGGGCAGCCGGAACGACCATGCGATTTTTAACGGCATTTTTATCCAAGATTGTAGGCGAATGGACCATTACGGGATCGGAACGTATGAAGCAACGCCCTATTAAGATTTTAGTTGAAGCTTTAAATAAGCTAGGTGCAAAAATAGAGTATATAGAAAAGGAAGGATATCCACCATTGCGTATTTTTGGCAGTTCCATGGAAGGCGGAGAACTTGAACTACCTGGCGATGTGAGTAGCCAATACATTTCGGCGTTATTGATGATTGGTCCAACCATGAAAAACGGCCTCAAACTGACCTTGACAGGTGAAATTATATCCAGACCGTACATCACGCTTACTTTAAAGATGATGGAAACGTTTGGGGTTAAGAGCGATTGGAAAGGAAATGTGATATCTGTTCCAGCCGGCAATTACCAACCCACAGATTTTACGGTAGAGGCTGATTGGAGTGCTGCTTCATACTGGTTCGAAATAGCTGCCTTAACACCCGGTTGTGAACTAATCCTGCAAGGTGTTAAAAAGTACAGCGAACAAGGAGACTCGAAAGTTGCAGAACTCTTCAATCAACTGGGCGTTAGCCATAAATTCTCACAAAAAGGGTTGATACTGAAAAATACGGGCGAAACAGTTAAAAGGTTTAATTATAACTTTATCGAACAACCCGATCTGGCACAAACCTTTGCCGTTACTTGCTGCTGCCTGGATATACCATTTAAGTTTACCGGGTTGCAAACTTTAAAAATTAAGGAAACCGATAGAATTAACGCACTGATAGACGAACTAAAAAAGATGGGATTTGTGCTGACCTCGAATCAAGTAGACGATTTGGTTTGGGATGGCACAACATGTGAGAAAGAGCAAACGCCTTGTATTGCTACTTATAAAGACCACCGAATGGCGATGGCCTTTGCCCCTGCTGCATCAACAATTGGAAATATGGATATCGACGATCCGGCCGTAGTTTCTAAATCGTATCCTAAATATTGGGAGCACTTAAGCGAATTTGGGTTTAAAACGGAAGAATAAAAATATCGACAACATAACAATGAATACAAAGGCGGAGACATTTATTTGTTTCCGCCTTTTTCATAATGAATCTAGACAAAACCCTTGCCGCGCATACCTCATTTTTACCATATAAAAAAAGGAAATTTTCGTATATTTCAGTACAGCGAATCCAAAACTTTCACTGGTATAACCGCCCATTGTTATATAACATTCTCAAATACGCTTGCATGGATACAAAAGTTTCCAGAGAAAAAATACTCCTGATTGAACCAAACAAGGCATACAAGAATACCTAGATAACGAACCATCTCCTGTTCCTGATTTGCCGGTTTAACCCGGATTATGTATTGGAGGTTCGTCATGAGCATTGCAAGTACAATAAAACAAGGCATTACTGAAACGAG
>NZ_JBNGOS010000037.1:0-68816 GCF_050589685.1 Saccharicrinis sp. 156 | reverse complement strand
GCCTTCTTGATTTTTTCATGCAACAAATATATCCTCTTGAAATCTCTTATAGAAGACCGGGTTAGCCGTGCGGATACGAAAGTATTGTAAGTAATGACTTTTTAAATTTGACAACTGCCCCCAAGGAAATTAAAAATATCCTGAATAATTCTTGTTATGACTGTCATCTCAATCAAACGAAATATCCATGGTATTCAAACATAGCATCTGTTTCTTGGATGTTGAATAACCATGTAAAAGAGTGACGTGAACATTTAAACTTCTCAAAATGGGGTGAATATTCAATAGGCAAGCAAATTTCGCTAACGAAAGAATGTATGGAAGAAATTCAAGATAATAAGATGCCTTTAAAATCTTATTTATTAATTCACTCAAACGCTAAACTTACTTCAAAATCAGAGCAATTATTGGTAAATTGGCTGAATATTTAGGGACAAAATAATTAGGTTTAAAATGAAATTATGGAATCCGCAAACCCTGCTATAAAATTCACAGTTCAAAAAAGGATTGTAATTATTTCCGTAGTTCTCTTTGTTGGAAAAATAGCAGCATATTTTCTTACAAATTCAGTCGGTATATTAACCGATGCATTAGAAAGTACTGTTAATGTACTTACTGGTTTTATTAGTTTGTACAGCATTGGAGTTTCGTTAAAGCCAAAAGATGCAAACCATCCCTTTGGACATGGGAAAGTTGAATCTATATCTGCTTCGGTTGAAGGATTTCTTATTATTTTGGCAGGATTAATAATTATTTTTGAAGCGATAAAACGGTTATTTAGTCCAGTTGAAATACAACAATTAGATGTTGGAATAATGATTATAGCAGTAGCCGGTATCATGAATTACATACTCGGTTTTTATAGTATAAAAACGGGAAGAAAGCACAATTCAATAGCTCTGGTTGCTGGAGGTAAACACTTGCAATCCGATACGTATTCAACAATTGGGTTGGTAGTGGGCTTAAGTTTACTTTTAATAACAAAAATCGCGTGGCTGGACAGTGTTATTGCGTTGCTTTTTGGTTCTATCATAATATTTACTGGCTATAAAATATTGAAGGAAACAACCTCAAATTTAATGGATCAAGCAGATATTAAAATATTGAAAGAACTAATCGGACTTTTATCCAAGAATAAATCAGAATGCTGGATAAATATACATAATCTAAAACTGTTGAAATATGGGGACTCATTGCACATTGATTGTGATATAACTCTACCATGGTATATGAATATTTTGGAAGCACACAAACAAAGTGAATCAATAATGTCAATCATATCTGAAAATTATCAGCATAGTATTGATTTTACAATTCATACAGACGCATGTAAAACTGATTTATGTAAGCATTGCAGGGTGTCTGATTGTAATTTTCGAAAACATGATTTTATAACAGATTTAGAATGGACATTTGAGGAAAACATAAAAACTACTGGCAATAATTAAGAATATGAGCAGTCTGAAAATCGGAAGTTTTTTTTGGATGGTGAAGTTGCATCAGGTGGACATGTTCACGGTGTGTATTATGCTGAAGACCCCATACTAATGGAATTGGAAACTTTTTCTTTTCATAAATAATAGGAAACATATGGAAGGGCTATGGTCAGGATTTGACTCAGTATATCAGGAAATTACATCCGGAAGGTATGCATTTGAACCTGGTATCAATGATTTTCGGTTAAGGTATGCAGTAAGTAAGGACTTAGCTCGAATACTTGAAATATCCGATGCGGAACTTGGTAAAGACTATCTTGACGAAACGTTTAAAGATAAAATTACATCGGATAATACAATTTTTAGGGTAGCGGAATCCCCTGCCAATGGTCTCATGGGTTTTTGTTACTCTTATATATCCGAAACAGAGGATGTTATTAAAGATTTAGGAATTAATAAACTACCCAAGTATTCAAAAATATCTTCAAAAATTGCGGTATTGAAAACGATTGCTGTGAAATCCGGCATCCAGGACAAAGGAATTGGTTCTGCACTGATGAGGGATTCTCTATGTTTATTCGAAAATAAAAACATAGAATCAGTCTACTGTTTGGCATGGAAGAATAAACAGGGGATAAATATAGGAGGGTTAATGAAATTATATGATTTTAAACTTTATGAGGAGATAGCAAACTTTTGGACTGATGGCAGCAAGAAAAACGGCTATTTATGCCCTGAATGCGGCAATCCATGTGAATGTGCAGCCGTGATTTACACAAAAGCTTTATGAATTTTGCCTAATAAAGTGTTTTATGTAATGCGGCAAATTGCAAGTTATAAACGAAATGTTATTAATTAAGTATCGGTGTAAATTGACGATGGAGTGCAGTAAATCCCGCACCACGCATACAAGTGGCCAGGCCGCTAAGAGCGGAAGGCTGTTTATAGGGTAACGTACTCGCTAGCCGGCAGCATTGGGATACAATAATGTAATAGTTGAATATGGCAAATGATTTCTTCTGAAACTTTAAAACATGAAAAATTCCGTTATATAACTGAACCTGTACTATATAATGATGACGAATAGTCATTTAAGTCTTTTGTCTATCGTATGGTAAATTAATAAGTAAAGAAAATTCCGCGTGGAGCGCTTAGTAAGGACAATTAAAAAGAAAAAAAATGATAAATTATGATTGAAGATAATTGCCGCTGAGAAAATGCTATAGCAGAAAATATTTATTGATGTTTGTTATGACTATGCACGCAATGCCAACATACACTTGCCCCAAACCATCTTTTCCAAAATGGCTGATACCAGGAGTTGTTTTTTACTCGGCCATGGCAAGTTCGTTGATTTGGTCAAGTCTCACCATCACCATCACTGAATCAGAAAGTGACAGAATTATCCTTGACACCTGGACGACATCTTTGATTAAGGATTTAATTAACGGCAATGCCGACCCGGAACTCTATGGAATGATCGCAGGTTCAATTGGCACCCAAATCCTATTTTTTATAGTGGGATGTTTGATTGGGTCTACAGCAGTTGCTATGTTAATTAGAAAAAGAGGTACCAGCACTGCTTCGTACTTCATTAATATGTTTCAGTTGTTCACTGGTTTGGCTTTCTTTTATTATTATCCACGTGATAAAGAATTTAATTATCTATGGTTTGGCTTTGTTTTATGCGTTCCTGCATTATTTCAATATTGGATTCTTACGAAACCGTCTGTACGAAGGTGGTTAAAATCATATGCAATAGAATTTTACAAGATTAACACATCCAATACCTTGATCAGGAAATTCTTAAAACATGCAAGTTTTAGAAAAGGTATGAGCAGCATGGTTCTTGGGTTTGAAGTACTGATTATTATGCTTTCCTTGTATGTTCTTAGTGATGCGCTAGTTAGCTTGTTGTTTATGAAAATTACTGATACTTTTGGCAATTTTATTGAACGTGTTTTTACTTTATTTAGCATCCTTTTATCATTGAGTTATCCCATTATACTGTATCCTGTGATAGGTGTGGTCGCCTTATTTTGGAAAAGACCTTCGCGAATATTACTGCTCCGGCCTTTTCATGCACCGGAAGTAAGTGTTACTCTCAAAAGCATCATTCAGGATACTGTCGGATATTTTGGACACGTATACACCCTGTCCGATGCTGAAATCAGTCAGCCTTGGTATATTAGGTGGCCTGTCGCATTGCCGCAGATGTGGTTACTTCATTTCCATTCATTACACCTGGGTAGATTGGAGTCAGTTATCGAAATGGAAAAGAAGATATGCAAAACAGTTGCCCGAAATATAAATTGGCTTGCCTCTTCAGGAAAACTATTTAAGGTCTCTGCTTCTTCTGAAATGTGGAAGACTTGTGTAACCAGTCTTATTAAAAGGAGTGAGGTGGTTATATTCGATATTTCTTGTCCAAGTGAGAATATTATCTGGGAACTCAATGAGATTCATCATAATAAAAGTAGAAAAAATGTAATTTTTGTGGCCAATATTTCGAATATCAATAAGAGTATGGAATTTCTTGAACTTCAGGGAGTGAATCCAGTATTAGGGATTAACATCTTTTCATACGATGATGAGGGCATGAACTTTTTGGAACAATTCATAAAGCAAGTGGCTTGCATACTATCCAAAAGATCTGCTAATTAAAATAACTAAGTCAATAGATCATCTTGTAAAGCCGGAGGCTAAAAATGAATCATATTGATTTAACCCGAAATATGCATTAGAAATTCTATTACCCATTGAAATTACTTTAAAACAAGACACTTCGTTGCATCACTTTCAACTCACCAGAACGATGCTCCCGAAAGTAATCGGGACCAGTTATGCCTCGTTTCAGTAATGCCTTGTTTTATTGTACTTGCAATGCTCATGACGAACCCCCAATACATAATCCGGGTTTAAAAGACTACCAATCGATAAAACTTTACATACGCAATGGCAGGCAATGGGTTTAGCATCAGGATTTACAGTCGCTCAAACTACGTAACAGTTTGACAGGAAAGTGCCGCGCATTCGGCTACTACGTATACAATTTACCGTTGTGTTTTTAATTTTTCCCAAAACATGATATCTGGAAAAAGACGTATAAGCTCTAAAAAAGAAAACAAGCCCGTTGATTAAACTTAAGTTTTACCTCATTTTAACATTTCAGCTTTCTGGGTATCGATAATAACTTATAGATTTGTAGTACTGCCAACAAAGAATGCTAACTGCAAAATCGAAAATCTTAAAATAATAGCGGATTCAACTATTTAATTCATGAACGATGCTATATAAAGATTTGTATTCGAAACTAAAAGAGGTCGTTGATCAGAATAAAAGTAAAGTGGAATTTGAGAACTATCAAATATCCAGGCTTTCCTTTTGTTCCAATTCTGCTTATGTGTTGCCCGGCGAAGAGATAAGATATTGCCGGATACACGATAAATATTTTAAGGTGAGTGATCAGGAAAATAACCTGATGGATGATTGCAACCATGATGTCAACGTCAAGGACGATCGTGTTGAAGAAAATAAATCATTTAATTTTTACCTACTCAAACCAAGGGGCACTTACAAATTAAAAAAGATGGTTTTTTTATTCCACGGATTCAATGAAAAAAGTTGGGATAAATACCTTCCCTGGGGAGCTGCCATTGCCGACAGGTTAAAGTGCGGGGTGGTATTTTTTCCATTGGCTTTTCATATGGACAGGGCTCCATCGTTGTGGAGTGAGAAAAGAAAGATGTATGAACTGAGTAACAAACGCAAACAACAGTTTCCCAATGTGATTCATTCCACCCTCTCAAATGCGGCGATAAGTGCTCGTATGCAATCATTGCCACAGCGTTTTATCTGCTCGGGGTTGCAAACTTATTACGACATAATTCAGCTGATAGAAGAGCTTAAGTCCGGCAGGATAAGTAATATAGATCCCGATTTCAGTTTTGATATTTTTGCCTATTCCATCGGGGGATTACTGGGTGAAATACTTAAACTGACCAACTATAATGGTTATTTCGACAATGCCAGACTCTGTTTGTTCTGCAGCGGACCGGTTTTTAATCGTTTGTCGCCGGTATCAAAGTATATATTGGATAGCGAGGCCAACGTAGCTTTGTATTCGTACCTGGTGGAGCACTTCGACAAGTTTTTAATAAAGGATGCGTATTTAAACCACTGCCTGAACGGTGACCATAACGAGGGAAAAGTGTTTCGTTCCATGTTGGAATTTAAGAGATTGAGAGAGTACAGGGAATCGTTGTTTAAAGAACATGAAGAACAGATTTATGCTATTGCACTTAAAAAAGATGTAGTGATTCCGGCTTTTGAAGTCATCAATACTTTAAACGGAGCCTACCGCGATATTCAAATAAAAGTAGATGTGATGGACTTTGATTACCCATATACCCATGAAACACCTTTCCCAAACAATCATAAAATAGCGGAAAAAGTATCGAGATCATTTAACGAGGTTTTTGACAAAGTCTGCGGTTTTCTGTCGCAATAGATTAAATGTTTTGTTCGTCCATATTTATTTTATATAACGCCCATGAAACATTTGGGCATAAAAAAGCCTCCCGGCTATGGACAAGAGGCGACACAAATGTTTTCACAATGGACATGGGAAAAGAGTAGGATTTAATACGCATGTCAAAGACCTACGTTAATATACAATTTGAATTGGAGCGTAGCGTAGATCAATGAATATGATTAGCGATTAATATTCAGTGAATTAAAGCAATTCTAAACTGCCTTTGTGAATTTCATCATTTACACCCTTACAGGTTCTCTAAACCTGTAAGGGGTGTAAAAATTTACTGCTATCCCGTAAAGCATTAAACCCGCAATATGCATTACAAAATCTATTACACATTGAAATTGTTTCAAAACAAGACACTCCGCTGCTTCACTTCAACTCACCATAACGATGAAAACCTAGTAAGATTGCACTTTCAATGTTCACGACGAAGTTCTAATGCATAATCCGGGTTAAACCATCAGTGGCAGGATGTCAGTTCGTTTCAATTGATGACTTTTTACCACTGACCAAGGACCCTTGACCGCTGACCAATAACCGCTGACCAAATAACCGCTAATTGCCAGCCGATCGATTTTTCAGTCACCTAAAAAAAACCTACGTTAGCCGTATGAGAAATGCCATTTGTAAAAGAAAACCAACTTGTTAGGTGTTTATATGTATATGTTTATCCTGGAACAAATTTAACATAGCATGAAACAAGAAATAATTTTTATAACAGAAGCTGCATATATTTGCGTAAGACAAGGGCAGTTGGTTGTTCATAACAAGATAGACTTTAATGAATTACTGTTTTTTTTCGAAGACATAGCACTGTTGGTACTCGAAAATCCAAAAATTAATATTACGCTTAAAGCAATACAACATTTAAACCGCAATAATATACCTGTGATCTGCAGCGACGAGAATTTATTTCCGTCTTCCATGTTGATGAACTTGCATGGTAATCAAGTCCAAAATGAATTGTTGCGCCAGCAGCTGAACGCTTCGCTCCCGTTGAGAGAGCAACTATGGCAGCAGACCATGGATAGCAGGAACAACAATCAGTTGGAAATGCTGTATTCAACTGGGAAATCAGGTTTGAATAAACACAATGGTTTTTCGTTCGATAATGCATTGAACGACAATGAGTTTTCCTATCAATCCTATATCAGCACTTTATTTGGAACTGAATTCCAACCGAGCGGTTTACACAGCCTTACTCGCAGTCATTTGGATTATGGGTACGGCATATTAAAAGCTGCCGTCACAAATTCATTGGTGGGCGTGGGATTGTTACCAACCATTGGTTTGCAAGGGCAAAATTCGGATGAGGTATATGGTCTGTCGGCGAATGTAATGGAACCCTATAAACCATTTATCGATGAGGTCGTTTATAGGTTTTATGTGTCCGGAGATATTGAAGCAGGGTTAAATCAGGAAAACAAGGTGCAATTACTTGATGTTTTAAATAAAGAGGTAATAGTCGGGGATAAAAAAGAAACGTTGGTGTCGGCCCTGTCAAGAACGACATCTTCTTTGGTAGATTGTTACAGGGGAAACGGGCAAAGGATTATTTATCCGAAGTTTGCTCAGGCAGGTTAAACCCGCAATATGTATTAAAAATGCTATTACACATGGAAATTACTTTAAAACAAGACACTTCGTTGCATCACTTCCACTCACCAGAACGATGTTATGCCTCGTTTCAGTAATGCCTTGTTTTATTGTACTTGCAATGCTCATGACGAACCTCCAATACATAATCCGGGTTAAAATATCAAAAGTGAGTGGATCGCGGACTTACCATGATGTACCCGTATTTTCCTGTAAGCATTAAGTTCGTCAATGAATATGACCTGTTAATGGCAAAAATATGGTCGTTGGTGTATGAATGTAACCTTTTTGGATGGTTGGTGTATACAAGTTTAAATTTGAATAAAGTTGTAATAGACCCAATTGCAATAACTTAGAATTTTAGTTGTGTTGATACTGTTGTAAAAAAGCCCGGTTCTGTGATTGAAACGGGCTTTGTGTTTTTTATATAACAGATTACGAAATGTATCCTTCATCAGTACGTTCTGTTAACCCATAACATACTGATTACTGCCTGAATGAGAAATTTAACCTACAACACTGTTAGTTTGTAGGGCATGCCACGTTACATGTAAACCACAACAATGGCTATTGACCGCTGACGATTAAGCATTGACGAACTGACCACCGTCTACTGGCCCGCCTATCCTTAAATGGTTTATTGTGGCGGGTTTTCGCATTGTTCCAGCTGCCGGCTATGGACTACAGACTGCTAGCTGCCGTCTGAAGGCTGTGCACTAACAATTCCCCTTCCAACGAGAAACGGGCAGCTGCGGTAACTTTCAGTTCAATGATCTGTCCGATCAAAGATTCGTCATTCGATTCAAAACGGATCACTAACTTACCTTCCGTATGGCCTGATAAGTAACCCGCTTTGCGGTCGTGTTCGCGGACCAGCACTTTTACGGTTTTGCCAATCAGTGACTTGTTATATTCAAAGGTGTGTTTCGAAAGTTCTTCGCTTAAAACGGCATACCTTCTTTTCTTTTCTTCCAATGGAATATTGTCTTCCCAACGGTACGATGCGGCTCCGGGACGGGGCGAATACATGGCGATATAGGCCATGTTGTATTTAAACTCCTCCATTACCTTGCGGGTATTTTCAAACTGCACTTCCGATTCATCGGTAAAGCCAACGATGATATCGGTAAACACCGTGGCTTGCGGAAGAATCTCGCGCAGCGCAACCATCGACTCGCGGTACTTGGCCAGCGAGTGTTTGCGGTTCATTTTTATCAAAACCTTTTCATCGCCACTTTGTAACGGGAAATGTATTTGCTTGCCCAAACAATCGTATTTGGCAATGGTATGGAAAATATCTGTAGTCATATCTCTGGGATGCGGCGAGGTGAAGTACACCCAAAATTCGTCATCTATCTCTTCTCCCATCTGCCCCACTTTTTCCAACAGTTCGGGGAAACCGATCTCATCTCCATTTTTATCTAACCCGTAAGAGTTAACGTTCTGTCCGAGTAAAGTGATGGTTTTATATCCTTTTTCCGCCAGGATTCTTACTTCTTCCAGAATTTCTTCCGATGGCCGTGATATTTCCCTGCCGCGTGTATAGGGGACCGCACAATAGGTACAAAACTTGTTACACCCGTTTTGGATAGGAACGAAAGCTTCGAAATTGCTGTCGTACTTGGGTTTCACTTTCCAAAACAATTTGATTTCGTCCACGGCAGATTGCGGTTCCGCTATCAGGGATAGCGGATTGGCAATGCCATATTCGCCCAACATACGTGGCAGTTGAGGCAGTTCTGGCATGGTAAAAACAAGGTCGAACAATTTCAAAAACCTTTCCTTATCGTCGGGCAGCATACAGCCTGAAATAAAAGTGACCAGGTTTTTCTTGTTCTTCCACTTGTTCCATTTGGCTATTCTGGAGTACACCTTATCAATAGCCTTTTGGCGGACCGAACATGCAAGAATCCCTATGAAGTTCGCTTCCTCCTCCGTTTCAACCTTTTCGCAACCTGCCGCATCTAAAACCGATGCTACACGTTCCGAATCACTCATGTTCATTTGACACCCCAGTGTCATTAAAAAGTACTTCACACCTAAAAAATATTAATCTTCAACTTCAACTTCTCCTACTTATCGCTATCACGGCAAACAAATGGTCACCCGATGAATACTAAGGTTTAAAAATAAACCTCCGCATGAATCTGCTCATTGGGTATTCCCTTGTTTTCGAGAATATCATAAGCATCATGTATCATATTACAATTTCCGCACAAATATACTTCAGAATCTTTATCAATCTGTAATTCTTGCAAATAATTTGTTAACCTACCCGTATAATCGCCACTGGTATCCCTGGAAGAACACAGTGTGTACCTGGTGGATTCGTACTCCTCTTTTTCATATCCCTCATCTGCCGATCTTACCCCATGCACCACCTTATAGTTTAATCCTGGGTAAGATTTAACCATGCAATGAAACGGCGAAATGCCCGTGCCGGTGGCAATGAACAAATATTTTTTTTCGAATTTTTCTTTTTTGTTTAGGCCGAAATAACCCACCGGTTCCTCCACCACCACCGAGTCGCCCACTTTTAATTTTTTTAATACCGGCGTAATCAGCCCATTCTGAACCTCCTTTACCAGAATTTCAATGTAAGGAGCATCTTCGGCGCTGTAAATAGAATATTCGCGTGTGTGTATTCCGTTTGGGGGCCCTACGCAAACGTGCTGTCCCGCTGTGAAATCCATATCATTCTTTTCAAACCTAATCACAAAAGTCGAATCGGTTAAGTGTCTTATTTCGAGTATTTCATGTAAGTTTAATCTCTTCCTGCTGGCATTCATATGTGTTTTTTCTTAATTTTAGTTTGTTAATTCCCCGCGGTGGAATCTGTATTACAACCGATAGTTTAATTATTTGTTCATCTTTTTTATCCATGAACAGCAAGCAGGTTCAACAGATATTTGTTATTTTTAGGCTTTCGGCTATGAGGTCAGTATTCAATGGTAAACCCATGTTAAAATATTTTAGGTATGAGCGTACAAAACTTTAGAAGTAAAGAACTTAGTTGGTTGGCATTTAACGAACGTGTATTACAGGAAGCTTCTCGCGATAATGTTCCGCTAATTGAGCGTATAAAGTTTTTAGGAATCTATTCCAATAATATGGATGAGTTTTTCCGTGTTCGCGTGGCCATACTTAAAAGGATTGTTCAGCTCGACAAAAGCACTGTTTTTGAAGGTGGTACCCCTCAGGAAATCTTGAAAGAGATTCACAAGATTGTGATTAAGCAAGGGAAGATGTTTGGTGAAGCCTACGACAGAATTATTGCCGACCTGGCCAGGCAAGATATTTATATTATTAATGAGAACGATCTTACGGAGGATCAAGGGGAGTTTGTTAAAAAATATTTTCGCAAAAAAGTACGTGGTAACCTGATGCCCATCATTGTTAATAAGCGACGCCCACTGCCCGATTTGGCAGATGATGGGATTTATTTGGCGGTCTATTTAAAAGACACGGTTCAAAACAAGGTAAACTACGCCTTGATGGAGATCCCTTCGGTTTTGGATCGCTTTGTTTTGTTACCGTCCAACGATGGTAAAAAGTATGTGATGCTTCTGGATGATGTGATCAGGTATGAGCTGTCCGACATGTTTTACATGTTTAAGTTTGACGAAATCAGTGCATATACTTTTAAACTCACGCGCGATGCAGAATTGGATATTAACGAAGATGTATCGGAAAGCTACGTAAAAAAGATTTCAAAGGGGCTGGAACGGCGAAAAGAAGCCCATCCGGTGCGTTTTGTATATGACGAAATGATGCCCGAGGATATGTTGAATGTATTGTTGAAAAAACTGCGGTATACAACGGACGACTCGGTGATTAAAGGCGGTAGATACCATAACTTCAAGGACTTTATCGGCTTCCCTAAATTCGGAAACAGAAAAATGGTCTATCCCTCTTTGCCTGCTATACCGCATAAGGATATTAAACCGGAATCCTCGCTTTTTTCGGTAATTTCCAAAAAAGATATTCTGCTTCATTATCCATATCATTCCTTTCATCATTTTATCGATTATTTGCGGGAAGCTTCTATCGACCCCTTGGTGCGGGAAATAAAGATTACCATCTATCGCGTGGGATCTAACTCGGCGGTTATGAAAGCCCTTAAAAACGCTGCCCGTAATGGTAAAAAGGTAACTGCCGTAATGGAATTGCAAGCCCGTTTCGACGAAAAAGCAAACATTAAATGGGCCAATACCTTAAAAGATGCAGGGGTAAAGGTGATATTTGGTGTACCGGGATTAAAGGTACATGCCAAAATATGCCAGGTAGTGCGGAAAGAAAGAAGTCGCATGGCCAGTTATGTGTGTGTGGGGACGGGTAACTTTAATGAGGATTCGGCAGGTATTTTTGCCGATCACCTGTTGTTTACCAAACATATTGGAATTGCTAATGAAGTGGGTTCTGTGTTCGATTTTTTCAATAAAAATTATAACATACCCTTCTTTAACCATTTATTGGTTTCTCCCTTTTACCTGCGGAATTCGCTGGAAAACTTTATTGAACGGGAAATAATAAATGCAAGTCAGGGAAAAAAGTCATTTATTTACATTAAGCTAAACAACCTGGTTGATTTTGAGTTAATTCAAATGCTATACAAGGCACGAAAAGCAGGAGTTAAGATTACCCTGAATGTACGAGGTATGTTTTCTGTTTATTCTGAATTTGACAAGCCGGAGAATGCCATTGAATCCATCGGGATAATCGACAGGTTCCTGGAACATTCGCGTATTTTTGTTTTCTGTAATAATGGGGATGAAAAAATGTACATTTCTTCCGCTGATTTGATGACACGGAACCTTGACCGCCGGATTGAGGTTGCCTGCCCTATCTACGACAAAAAACTGAAGCGGGAAATAATGACCCAATTGGAAATGCAGATGAAAGACAATTGCTCCGCCCGCGTTTTAAATAATGAGATGGATAATAAAATCAGGAAAATAAAAGGAAGTAAGGAAGAATACCGTTCGCAACTTGAATTTTATAAATGGTTGGGTGAGGTGAAGGAGTAAAAGTTTATGGCGGTAGCATATAGGCTTAAGGTAATTGTGTAGTTATCGTATTTTTTCAATACCTGCCACAATTCATCAACGTTAAACGATAGAAAAGTTTTTCCATTGAGATTTGTCATTGAACAGTCTCTATCTTATCCCCACCTTTACTGCTGTAAATTACTATTGACTACAAAAGCAAATATACGATGGCAAAGATGAAGGCGCTTGTTAAGGCAAAACCTGAAAAAGGTATTTGGCTGGAAGAAATTGATGTTCCTGAAATTGGGGTTAACGACGTACTGATTAAGGTTGTGAAATCGGCCATTTGCGGCACGGATTTGCATATTTACCTCTGGGACGAATGGGCGCAAAGAACCATCCATACGCCCATGACCATCGGTCATGAATATGTTGGGTACGTCGCTAAAGTAGGATCAGAAGTAAATGAGTTTAAGGAAGGTGACCGGGTTACGGGAGAGGGTCATATTGCTTGCGGGCATTGTCGGAATTGCAGGAGAGGACGTCAGCATATATGCGAAAACACAATAGGAATTGGGGTTAACACGGATGGGGCATTTGCCGAATTTGTAAAGGTTCCGTCTTATAACGTAATGAAGGTGCACCCAAAAATATCCGATGAAATAGCTTCCATAATGGATCCTTTCGGGAACGCAACGCATACCACACTGAGTTTTCCCATTATTGGCGAGGACGTAATTGTTACAGGTAGTGGATTGATTGGAAGCATGTGCGTGGCTATCGCTAAATTTGCGGGTGCAAGATATGTTGTTGCTACCGAAACTAACGCATACAGGGCGGAACTGGCAAGGAAAATGGGGGCTACCCGTGTGGTAAACCCCATCAACGAAAACCTAAAGGATGTGGTGAAGGAGTTAAATATGAAAGGTTTTGATATCGGTTTGGAGTGTTCGGGTAATCCCACTGCGTTTAACTCCATGTTGGATAATATGTATAATTCAGGTAAAATATCATTACTGGGTATCCAACCTTCACATACACAAATCGATTGGAGCAAGGTTATTTTTAAAGGACTTACGTTGAAGGGTATATATGGAAGGGAAATGTTTGAAACGTGGTACCAAATGGAACAAATGTTACTTTCAGGTATAAATCTGGAACCCATGATTTCCCATCGATATCAGGTTGATGATTTTCAAAAAGGATTTGATATAATGGAAACCGGGAACAGTGGCAAAGTAATCCTTAATTGGGAATAGTTCCGGTTTGAAATCTTCAGTCCGCAGTTCACGGCCGGCGGTTGGAACAGCGCGACATCCCGCCACTATAAACAATTAATTGTAAGCGGGACAACAGTTCCCGGTTGGTCTGATTACCGAAAACTAATAACCAATCCGGCAAAACTGCCATATAACACACTGTTGACAGGGTTAGAGGTGATGGCACACGTACCTGAGTTACATCCTATAAAATAATAATAAGCATATCCTAGGGCTGCACCGATCATCACTCCCAAAATTATTCGGTGCGGTTTTTGTTTTTTTATTTTTTCCCAAATCTTCATATTTTCGAACGGAATTTGTAATTGTGTTTAATTCTAATTTTCTGGATCGGACTAAATGTCGGATCATGTTTGTCTGACAAAAATATTAAAATATATATAAATGTACATATTTAGAGGGGTGTTTTTTTTGTTGTTTCTCTTTTCGTCTAATACTTATGGGCAGAAAAGCTTTCAACCATATAATGAGCGGGCTAAATCTATCTCGGACAAAACAGATATTAACGAAAAAAAATATCAGTTGGCAGAGTTTGCAAAAGAGTTTAAGGATTTTCTGACTTATTATTCTTCATCTATCGATATAAACGACTCATCTTACATCAAGTATACGAAATCCAGCGATTCAAAATATGAGATACTTTATTTCAATACCTATGTGGAAGGGATGATATACCGTATTGATTGGTTTGTGTTGCATGGTGAAACAGGGCATAAAAAAGTGATACATGGTTATCACGATGAGATCGTCCTTAACGCAAAAAAAGGTAATGGGGAACTAAAGTTAAGCCTGTCCAGGTTAGTAGAAAAGGGAATGACTTTTTATCCCTTAACATTCTCGTTTGTAACAAACGGTAAAACATTTATGGAATTCAGGGATGTGGCAACCTTGTGTATATTCGAAGAAATTTTAAAACTCAATACAACCCGGGAGCGTTTGGCCCTGAATGAAGAAATTGTGGATAGGATGAATATACTTTGGAGCAATCCCGAATATTTTGCCAATGACTTCAAGGGCTTAAAACGGATTTCGAGCTTGATCTCGGAAGACGCAAGTGTGAAGGTATGTACCTGGAACCTACCGCTACCCAATGCGTCTAACAACTTTTACGGCGCTGTGATTGTTAAAACCGATAATGGGATCAAAGTATCTTCATTGCAGGATAATACCAATGATATTCGATCACCCGAACGTTCTTCACTTAGCCCTAAAAAATGGTACGGGGCTATTTATTACGAATTGATTAGGGTAAAAGATAATAAAAGGAGAGAGTATTATGTGTTGTTAGGTTACAAGCCAAATAATGAGATGACCAAGAAAAAAGTAATTGAAACAATGCAAGTGGTTGGCAATGGTCAGGTACGATTTGGTCATTCCGTTTTTCAAAAAGACAGGTATGTGCTGAAAAGATTGGTTTTTGAATATAATACGGCAAGCAACATGCTGTTACGATACGACAAAGAGGAGAAAAGGATTGTCATGGACCACCTGGCTCCACCAAGCCCGATTTACGGCGATAACAAAAGATTTTATGGACCCGATTTTTCTTACGATGCCTATGTTTTTGATAAAGGGAAATGGGTGTTTTACAAAGATGTTGACGTACGAAACCCGAAAGCGGAGGAATAACTGATCAGATGGCTTGAAGAACAGAGCACAGTGCAACGCTTTAAGCTTGAGGTAGTTTAGATTGAGTTTTATTGGCGATGTTTAAAAGCCATATCTCCACTATAATTAAGATATAAACATGGAAGTATTTGCAGAAAAGTTTGATGATATAAAAATATTGCGTTTCGAGATTCCTGGTTTCGATAAACTTAGCCTGAACAAGAAATTGCTGATTTACTATTTGTCGGAAGCCACTTTGGCGGGTAGGGATATCTTGTGGGATCAGCATGGGAAGTACAATCTGTTGTTGCGAGATGTGCTGGAAGCTATTTATTTAAAGGGCAAGGGCAACGAAGGCGAGGATTGGGAGCATTTTATAGTATACCTGAAAAAAGTTTGGTTTGCCAGTGGGCCGCATCATCATTACAGTACCGACAAATTTGTCCCTGAATTTTCAAAGGAAGCTTTTGCATCATGGCTTAGTGAATTAAGGCCTGGGATTGGAAAAATAACGGAGCGCCATCTCAAACCCGACATTTTGTCCATGATCGAAAAACTGATTTTCGATAAGGATTTTTTAGCGAAAAGGGTAAATACAAGTTCCGAAGAGGATTTAATAGAAACTTCGGCCAATAACTTTTATGAGGATGTTTCGCAAGCGGAAGCGGAAGATTATTATCGCAGGCAAAAGGAGAACGCAATTAATAAAAAGCTGTCATTTGGTTTAAATACCAAACTGGTGAAAATAAACGGTAAGGTCGGCGAACAGGTGTACCAAATAGGCGGTAAATATAGTGCAGCCCTGGAGCATATTTGTTTAAACCTGAACAAAGCGTTGAACTTTACGGAAAACGATAGGCAAGCATCGGTAATTCAATTGTTGATGGATTATTATAAAAGTGGCGATCTGGAATGGTTTGATAAGTTTTCGATTAAGTGGGTGGAGACTTTGAGTGGGGATGTGGATTTTATCAACGGTTTTATAGAAACTTATGGTGACCCAATGGGAATGAAAGCTACCTGGGAAGGTGTTGTGCAACTGGTGGATGAGGAAGAGACACGCAAGGCGGAAACGATTGCCAAAAATGCGCAATGGTTCGAAAGCAATTCGCCAACCGAAAAACGCTTTAAAAAAGATGGGATCAAAGGTATATCATTAAAAGCAATTAGTGCTGTTATGTTGGGCGGAGACTGTTATCCGGCTAGTCCGTTAGGAATAAACCTGCCCAATGCGGAGTGGATTCGCGAAGAATATGGGTCAAAGTCCGTCACCCTTACCAATATATCAAATGCACATCACAAAGCCTCGTTAACTTCCGGATTTACGGAAGAGTTTGCATTGACCACCCAAGAAGTAGAGCAGGAAAAGAAATATGGGGCAACAGCCGATAATTTGCATACCCATTTGCACGAGTGTATTGGCCATGGGTCGGGAAAAATGTTGCCAGGGGTGACATCCGAGTCGCTTAAAAATTATGGCTCGGTTATTGAAGAGGCAAGAGCCGATTTGTGCGGTTTGTATTTTATATTTGATCCTAAAATGGTAACCTTAGGGTTGTTGCCAAATTTGGATGCTGCCCGATCACATTACAACGCATATATCCGAAACGGTCTTTTAACTCAGGTTACCCGGATAAAATTGGGAGAAGATGTGCAACAGGCGCATATGCGAAATCGCCAGCTCATTGCATCCTGGGTGTTTGAGAAGGGCAAAGGGGAAGTGATTGAAAAGGTGGTGGAGAACGGCAAGACTTACTTTAAAATTAATGACTATAAGAAGCTGAGGATACTGTTTGGGGAGTTGTTGAAGGAAATTCAGCGCATAAAATCGGAAGGGGATTTTGAAGCAGCACAAAACATTGTGGAGACTTACGGTGTTAAAATAAACCAGGAACTCCACCAGGAAGTGCTGGAACGATTTAAAAAGTTAGGTGTTCCTCCTTTTACCGGATTTTTAAACCCTAAATTAACTTTGCTTAAGGTAGAGGATAAGATTGTAGATGTTGAAGTAAGTTATGACACGGCTTATGCAAGTCAAATGATGAAATATTCAGGTAAATATGGATTCTTAAAATCATGGGAGAATTAGATTCCATACTTATTTACTCGGGGTAAAAAATCAGATATGGAGGTCTGTTTTTATGGATGCTTTTTGTATTTTCTAAAAAACTCGCTTTCTTTGCATTATAATTTGAATGGAAAAAATTAAAAGTTTATACATATGGAGATTACTAGAAACAAGTTCGTAACATTGTCTTACGTGCTAAGATTACAAGGTTTTGAAGGAGAGATTGTAGAGGAAACCGCAGAGGATAAGCCATTAGAGTTTATCTACGGAACAGGACGTATGCTGCAGATGTTTGAAGAAAAGTTGGATGGCTTAAAAGCTGGCGACGCCTTTAGCTTTAAACTAACTGCCGATGAAGCTTATGGTCAGGTAAACGAAGAAGCCAAAGTAGATATTCCAAAAAATATTTTCGAGGTGGACGGAAAAATGGACGAGGAGATGATTAAAGTAGGTAACATGGTACCTATGCAAGACGCTCAGGGTAACCGTTTAAACGGCATTGTGCTGGATGTTACAGACGAAACGGTAAAAATGGATTTCAACCACCCATTGGCCGGTGACGATCTTTATTTTTCGGGTGCGGTTAAGGAAGTACGCGAAGCTAGCGATGAAGAAATGATGGCTGCTGTAGGTGGTGGCTGTGGTTCAGGTTGCGGATGTGGAGAAGGAGAACAGGCCGGATGCGATAGCGGATCTTGTGGCTCTGACGGATCAGGTTCAGGTGGTTGCGGATGTTCTTAATGTTAGATGCTTATACATTAGATAAGAGATAAGAGACACCATAGTCTCAGAAAGCCCATTTTCAGCGGAAAATGGGCTTTTCTCTTTTAGAATGGATTCACAGGATGGTCATGTTTTTTCGATCTTGTTATTCCTGCTGAATAAGGAATCTATGTTTTGTATTGGACATGATAAACAAGGTGTACATGCCCCGGTTTTATCCCTTAAACCCGGATTATGTAATGGAGGTTCGTCATGAGCATTGCAAGTACAATAAAACAAGGCATTACCGAAACGAGGCATCACTTGTCCCGATTACTTTCGGGAGCATCGTTCTGTTGAGTTGAAGCGATGCAACGAAGTGTCTTGTTTTAAAGTAATTTCAATGTGTAATAGAATTTCTAATGCATATTGCGGGTTAAATCCAGCCCAAAGAAATTCTTGCAAATCCTGTCGACATAAAACAAACCGGTACGTAATGGATGTTCTTTTGGAAAAACTTGGCGAACTTTGCGTGATTCCTTATCGTTAAGCCAATCAATTTTCTATTTTTGTGACTTAAATCAAATTCTATAGACAGTCAGATATTTTTTTACGGGCTTTAAATAATACATTTTGGTCTGTTATCACTTATCTAAAAATCTATTAATCTATTTAAAATATGGCCGGAAATTCATTTGGTAACTTTTATAAACTGACTTCCTTTGGGGAGTCGCATGGTAAAGCGGTAGGTGGTGTAATCGAAGGTGTTATGCCCGGTATAGATATTGATTTGGATTTTATCCAGAGTGAGCTAAACCGCCGTCGACCGGGACAGAGTGCCATCACAACACCCCGCGACGAGAAAGATAAGGTAGAGATTTTATCCGGTGTTTTGGACGGAAAAGCAACCGGAACCCCGATTGGTTTTTTAATTTGGAATGCCGATCAGCGCTCAAAGGATTACGGAAATATAAAAGATGTGTACCGTCCTTCCCATGCCGATTATACGTACCAACAGAAATATGGCATCCGCGATCATAGGGGAGGAGGGCGTTCATCGGCCCGCGAAACCATTGCCAGAGTGGTGGCAGGAGCCATTGCTAAGCTGATTCTAAAAAAGTATGGTGTTCAGATAAATGCATATACCTCACAGGTCGGCACAATCAAACTGGAAAAGTCCTATGCCGAAATGGATCTGGCAAAAGCCGAGGAAAATATTGTACGTTGTCCGGATGATGAGGTGGCCGGGAAGATGATTGCATATATCGACCAGGTTCGCCAGGATAAGGATTCTGTGGGAGGGGTGATCACCTGTGTGGTGAAGAATGCTCCCGTTGGATTAGGGGAGCCGGTGTTCGATAAGTTCCATGCGGAAATGGGAAAAGCCATGTTGGGAATCAATGCAGTTAAAGGTTTTGAGTATGGTATGGGCTTTAAGGCCAGTGAGATGAAAGGAACGGCCCATAACGATGAATTCTATATGGACGGAGATCGGGTACGTACTAAAACAAACCGTTCCGGGGGTGTGCAGGGAGGAATTACAAATGGTGAAGATGTTTATATGAATGTAGCCTTTAAACCCATTGCAACTATTCTTAAAGAACAAAATACGGTAAATAAACACGGTGAAGAAGTCGCCACAACCGTCAAAGGACGCCACGACCCATGTGTTCTGCCTCGCGCAGTGCCTATTGTGGAAGCGATGGCTGCTATGGTAATGGTGGATATGATTTACCTGAATAAGATGTACCGTTAAGTTAACAAAGTACGTAAAGGCAAAAGTTTATAAAGTTACCGTTCAGGTCTTAACCCTTTTGTCTTTAATCTTTATGCAACAATATGAAAAACTTCCCTCTTTATTTACAAATCATCATAGGCATCGTTTTAGGAGCCATATGGGCCGTTTTGTCAGGTTACCTGGGATGGCAGGATTTTACCGGCGACTGGATTGACCCATTCGGTAAAATCTTTCTCAACCTGCTTAAGCTGATTGCCATTCCCCTGATCCTGTTTTCTATTATCAGTGGTATTGTAAGTTTGGGTGACCCCAAAGATCTGGGAAAATTAGGGGCGAGGACGCTTGGTTTATATTTGGTGACCACGATTACTGCAGTCTCGTTGGGTTTGGTGTTGGTAAATACCTTTACCCCGGGAAAGATATTATCTGACGAGGTAAGATTGGAAAACCGAATAAGTTACGAATTGTGGGCCGATCAGAATAAGATAGATATTAAAGATGGGAAACGTTATTTGGATTTGCCCGAAAACCGGGAGATTGTCAAAGCAAAATCGGCTTTGTTAAGGGTGGCAACCGATAATGAAGTAGTAGCCAAATACAAACCTAAAGGAAAGCAGGGGCCTCTGCAACCACTTGTTGACCTGGTTCCGGAGAATGTTTTTAATGCGATAGCAGGCAATGGTTCCATGTTGCAAATTATCTTTTTCGCCATCTTTTTTGGTATCACGCTACTTTATATCCCATCGGAGAAATCAAAAGTATTGATTCAGTTTTTTGATGGTGCTTCCGAGGTTTTTATCAGGATGGTAGATATCATCATGAAAGGTGCTCCTTTTTTTGTATTTGCCTTAATGGCGGGGGTAGTGAATGATATTGCAGGCGATAACCCAGCTAAAATAATCGAGGTTTTTAAAGGTTTGGGCTGGTATTCGGCAACGGTGCTATTGGGATTGATTTTAATGGCTTTTGCAATATACCCTGGTGTTCTAAAGCTGCTTGTGCCCAAACGAAAGTTCTTTGAGTTTATTCGAGGGATCAGCCCGGCTCAAGCATTGGCATTCTCTACCAGCTCAAGCGCGGCAACCTTGCCTGTTACATTTGAGTGTGTGGAGGAGAATTTGAAGGTAGACAAAAAAACGGCCGGTTTTGTGTTGCCAATAGGTGCAACGGTGAATATGGACGGAACCAGTTTGTACCAGGCTGTGGCGGTATTGTTTCTGGCCCAGATGCATATGATCAACCTTACGTTGGGGCAGCAGATAACGGTTGTTTTAACGGCCACTTTAGCCAGTATCGGCTCTGCAGCTATTCCTAGTGCAGGTATCGTAATGTTAATGGTCGTGTTGCAGTCGGTGGGATTAAATCCGGCATGGATAGCCATTATTTTACCTGTTGATCGTATTCTGGATATGGTAAGGACAACGGTTAATGTAACCGGTGATGCAACGGTTAGCGTAATTATTGATCAGTATGCGAATGTGGAAAAGTAATGATCTATTGTATGGGTCATTGAACTGTCGGTTTTAGCTTCAGCTTTTGACTTTTCCGTTTAAATATTGATATATCTTTAATGTAGGTGCTTAACACATGTATGTTCCAAGCCTACAGATCTCGTATAATAGTTATTTATGCTTTTTATCCGTCTAATCCAAGCTGGGGGGCAATGTCTTGCATGCCCTGGATGGTTTCTGCAATCAGTTCTTCAATGGGCATTTCCAGCATCTCGGCACCTTTTGTAATGATACTTCTGTCTACTTTGGCAGCAAAACGTTTATCTTTCCATCTTTTTTTTACCGATTTTACGGTCAGGGTATGGATGCTTTTATCTGGTCTAACGAGAACTGCTGTTGTTACTAACCCTGTTAGCTCATCACAAGCGAAAAGCACTTTCTCCATTGTTTCCATAGGTTCTATATCGGTACAGATTCCCCAACCATGGCTAAGGATTGCACGGATATAGCCTTCGGGCCAGTTGGCCTCTTTTAAAATGCTTTCCGTTTTTCGGCAGTGTTCGTCGGGATACATTTCGTAATCCAAATCGTGAACCAGACCGATGATTCCCCATTTTACTTCATCTTCCCGATATTTATGGGCAAAATGTTTCATTACGGATTCTACCGCCAATCCATGACGGTAGAGACTGTCGGTTTTGTTGTATTTGCGGAAGAGTTGCAAGGCTTCTTCCCGTGTAGGGATGTTTGACATAGGCTAATAAATATTGATCAGGTCGAATACTAATCGGTATTAAAGGCTTCGTTTAATTGACAACAAGTTTTTGAGTTGCTATATTATTTCCGAAACGTAAAGTGATTAAATATAGTCCGGAAGTTATGTTGTTAATGCTTAATTGGTTTGTGCTAGCGTTTTGCAATTTAAAAATTAGCTCGCCATACAGGTTTCTAATCTGAATGTCCTTGTTCAGTATATTTGAAACTGTGAATTCTCCAGTGCTAGGGTTAGGATATATTATGAAATCTTGGTTTCCTTTGGTTTCTAAAACCGGTGTGCCATTTGTTTCTTCGATACTAAAATCATTAAAATAGACTTTTTCATCCCTGAGGTTTTCAGAATCGTTTAAGCTGCGGTAGATCCCCCATTTGGGGCGGATGAAATCAGCGTCGGTTTTCCAGGTCCTGATATTATTGGAGGAATACTGGAATATAGACTGTCCCGATTGTAGTAACGTGATGTTGATACTATACTCACCTGTTTCGCCATATGTAATCCTTTCGGTTGCTAATACCCAGTATCCTTTAAAAGGAGTTAGGTCCGCCTGGTAAATTGTTTCCTGCGATAAGGCTTCCGCATAGCGAAGTTCAAGTTTATCCGGTGTGCCCTTTCTGGCTGTTAATGTCATTAATGGCATACTTTCCTCGGAACCACCTACAGCTTTTAGTTGGTGCAAGTGTGTAAAGCTGCTGCTGGCTTTAAAATCAATATCCAGCCTAAATTTCCATTTATACACTACAGTTTCACCTTCAGTGCCTATTAAATTATCAGGCGATTTATCATACGTTTTAATTTCGGTGCGCTGTCGGTCGTAATTAATACACCGGTCAGAATCAAATTCGGTATGGATATGAAAACAAAACACATAGGTGTCTAGCTCATCGTCAAATGCCTGGTCTATATGGTCGCCAAACTCTTCATGGCCGCAATCGGGAACTTCAACGACGTTATATCCGGGAGCCAAAACCGAGTTTATTAAATCGTAGGTGTCCGTATTTCCGTCAGCACTCAATATAACCTGAGAAGAAGCGTTAATGGCTAAGCTAAATAGAATTAACGCTATAACTGTTTTGTTAATGCCGCTAAAAAAATAATTTTTAGGAATCATCTGATATTCTTTCTTAAAATTATAAAAAGGAGGGGTTCAAAATATCTAACTCAAAAATGCCATTAACATTTTTGCACTTCGTGTCCTTTCAAGTTGTACTTGCCGGACCGAGACCAAAGTGTCATCAGCTGACGACTGCAAATGCAAGATTATTTCATAACAATAAGTTTTTAATATAAATGAATAAAACAAATATAGGCAAACCAATCAATTGGTCAACCAAAAACATTGACTATTTTTAATTGATGACATCAAAAATGTTATAAAATGTTTTGTACGGGTAAAATACCATGGGCCGCCCTTCTTCCTATGTGTTCCGATGGATTGTTATTTTAGGCTTACGAGAATAGGCAGGATGGGTGGAGGCGCTTCTTTAAATTTTGGCAATACCATAACCTATGCAATTTCGGAGAGCGATACCTATTGCTAACCGACATAAATACTCGTTTTTAAGTAAACTCCATTGGAACATTCGCGTCATCATCTTTTCCTCATTATTTAAGATATACCTACATATGGCATATTCGTAACGGAAAAATTTGGTAAAATTTCCCGGATAGCAACGCAGGTCTAACAACCTTTTAAAACCAATTGCGCTATAAGACCACGGTTTAACATACTCTCAAATCCGTTCCCCTTCAAATTATCTGTTGCTTAATTCAGAAATGATGGATAAGATGGATTTATATAAGTTGCGGACAGGTGTATTATTTATTCCGGATTTTTTATACTGGAAAGAATGGCCGTAATAATTAATCCCAAACCTAATCCTCCAATAATACAGCCAACAAATACGAGCGCGGACGTTTTCAGAAAGAAAAAACCAACCCCTAAGCCGATTAGTAAGCCTCCTCCAATTGCCCAAGTGCTTTTGTCATCAGTTATTTGTTTATCATTCATTTTTCACTCCTCCAATTAAATTTAGTGTGTATGCCATAGATATACAAGTTAAGGATAAACCGGAGGTAATGTATAACAACTATGTTGCAAATAAAAAAACATGGTCGATATGCTAATTTTAAAGGTTAATTTTAATTAATGAAGGGTATTGGTAATCCGTGTTCGTAATTTCAAAAAAAGCCACTTACGAATGAACGTAAGCGGCTTTTATATGATGGGGTGGATAACTCTTAAAGTAAGCTCTTGGTTATTTCCAAAGCTTTTTCATAATCAGGGTCAGTGGTAATTTCCGGAACATGCTCTACATATTTAACAGTTCCATCCTTGTCTATGATCACTGTTCCGCGAGTCAATAACCTCAATTCTTCAATTACAAAACCATATTTTTTACCAAAATCAAGGTCTTTATGGTCGGAAAGTGTAATGATATTATCCAAGCCTTCCGCACCGCAGAAACGAGCTTGTGCAAAAGGTAAATCACAAGAAATTGACAATACAACAACATCTTCAAGGTTGTTAGCTTCAACGTTAAAACGCCTATTTTGTGCAGCACAAACACCCGTATCTATAGAAGGGTAAACAACAATGATTTTAACTTTACCGTCAAAGTCAGAAAGTTTAACCGGCTCTAATTTTCCGTTGAGTGCGGTGAAGTCAGGTGCTTTATCACCTACTTTTATTTGGTCACCAAGTATAGTTACTTTATTTCCTGCGAATGTAATTTCTAAATCTGTTTTGTTCATTTTGTTTTATTTTATCTAGTTGTAATTTTGTTATTGTTATGATGTTCTACATATCAAATAAATACATGGCCTAATATAAATACGTTACCGGATTTCCGGCAAGAGTTAAATTTACATTTAATTTATTCAAATGTTTATTTATTTGTTGAACGGTAAACAACGTGTTTATATAAAAGTTTAAGTATGATGTAAAATAATTTGAATTTAATTATAATTAACATATTTCGTCGTTTTAATCCATGAAGCCTGCTCCCCAGGTCTTCCTTCAAAGATGTTTATATAGAAGGTGCTGCCCGTTTTGCCATCCGATTCGAGATCGATTTTTCCGTTAATTTTTTGCGCCAGTTCGTTACTGATGGATAGCCCCAGACCGACACCTTCCTTTTTGTTTTTTAAATCAAGTCCGCCCTGGTTAAAACGTTGAAAGATTAATTTCTGGTTTTCGGCGGAAATTCCTTTACCGCTATCACTTACGTAAATTCTTATCCTGTCAGGATTTTGAGGATTGGGTAAGGCAAGTCCAAATTTTATAAATCCCTTGTCGGTAAATTTAATGGCGTTAGTAATAAGGTTAGTTAGAATTTGATGCAACAGTAATTCGTCCGTATATATTTCCAGGTCGTCCAGCCCAACAGGGATTTCGTAACTGAATATTAATTTTTTGTGGGCAGGTATTTGTGCTGTGAAAGAAGCATAAATCCTTTCGAAAAGAGGTTTTATTTTAGTTTGCTTCTTGTTCACCTCAATAGCACCGGATTCCAATTTTGATGCATCCATTACATTGTTAATTATACCCAACAATATATTTCCATTGTCCCTGATGATGTTTACATATTCCTCTTTGCTCTCTTTACTTAGATCCGGTTGGTTCAGCAGTTCAGAAAAACCAATGATGGCGTTCATTGGCGTCCTTATTTCGTGACTCATGTTGGCTAAAAAAGCACTTTTTATTTTTTCGGAGTTGATAGCTTTTATACTTTGTGCTATAAATTGCTTTTGAATAAAGTATAACAACGGAATGATGAAGACAAAAAAAGCAATGATTACCACAAGGATATCAATAATCCTGTTTGTGTCGTTTTTATAATTGACAATCAGTTGGGGAAAGAAAAAATCTATTGCCAACAAAACGAGGATGTTAAATCCAAACAAAGAAATAAGCAAAAGTTTCTTTTTAACTTCGCTCATGAAAATAAACATGGGAATAAAGGCCTGAAAGATCAGCAAAGTTGGTCCGTTACTCCCTCCATTTGTCAACCACAAAAAATTAATGACAAAATATTGCAATCCAATAAACAATTTCAGGGTAAAGGAATATTTGTTTCTGAATCGTGACAGGTAGTATATGCCCATCAATAAAAAAGACAGGGCAAACGTAAATTGGCTAAGGATGGGCGCTAGCCCCAATAGGGTATTACAAACTGAAGCAAGGATGCTTAATATGGTTGTGGCCAGTACAACTTGTTCAAATATTTCCTTGGAGTTAAGTTTGTCTAATTTGGTATCCATCCATTTTTCCAATGAAAAATGAAATATACTTGCGCGTTTTACTTGCTTCATTTTGTATGGGGTTAATACTACGAATATAAAAATATTAACGAATACAAATTCCTTTTATGGGATATGGATAATCAGGATTTGCTTTATTGATTTATTTTAGTGATTAATAATCAATATATAAAGGTGAATAGAGATAGATTTTTGATGGATATCGGTTTTATAGATTAATTGTTAATTTTGTGGACTTTTAATCAAAGTTTACATGTTGCTTGGTCACGGAAACCATACCTTGGGTATGGAACATAGAATAAAGGTTGATTTTAGTTCCAATATTTGGTACGGGTCGTTAAATGGAGGATTAATTTCTTATCTGGAAACATGCCTGAACCAAATAAGAGACTATCCTCCTGTAGATGCCGCTAATCTGCAAGCATCCATTGCAAGGCATCATCAGTTGCATCCGGACAATGTGTGCATCACCAGCGGTGCCACGGAAGCATTTTATTTGATCGCGCATTGTTTTCGGCAGTGTTCTTCAACCATAATATCTCCTTCGTTTTCGGAATATGAAGATGCAGCAAAAGTGCACATGCATAAGGTGAGCTACTATGAGAACACGAACCTGTCAAAAGAATCTAAATTCTCAAATCAGCTGGTCTGGTTAGGAAACCCCAATAATCCGGATGCGAAGGTTCTTTCCTTGAAAACGATCGAATACCTTTTGAAGAATAATCCTGAATCAATATTTATTATAGATGAGGCCTACGGTGAACTATGCTCGGATTTTGAATCATCGGTAGGTCTGGTGGATAAGTACGATCGTCTTATCGTTGTTAAGTCTGTTACCAAGTTCTGCTCTATACCCGGGTTACGATTGGGGTACTTGGTTGCATCAAATAAATTGCGCGACAAAATAGCCGCGTTTCGTATGCCATGGAGTGTGTCAACGTTGGCTTTGGAAGCAGGGATGTATATTTATGATCGTTATGTAGATTTTAAAATGGATTTAAAGCGGGTTACACAAGAATGTTCTGCGTTTAAAAATATGATAGAAGAAATTGATGGCATAACGGTTTATCCTTCGCGCACCAATTATTTTCTGGCTAAGCTTGAATCGTCGAACGCTCGAGAATTAAAGGGGTATTTAATCGAAAACTATGGTTTCTTGATTCGGGACTGTAGTAACTTTTATGGTTTGGACGAAAGATACTTTCGGTTGTCAGTTCAAGGAAACAATAACAATATGGCTTGTTCAAAAGCAATTTACCAATATTTAAATAGATGATAGATACCTTATATATACCCGTTTATATATTGACATTTGGATTTATTCTGGATGCTTTGATCGGTGACCCGTATTCGTGGCCACATCCTATCAAGGGTTTTGGTCATTTAATAGCGTTGGGCGAGAGGAAGCTAAATAAAGGCGACCATACAACTGTAAAAGGTGCTTTATTAACCTTGTTATTGATCGGTTCAACTTGGTTTGTTCTCTTAAAAATTGAAAGTATTTTGGCCATAAACCAATGGTTTTGGCTGGTAGGCGGGAGCGTTTTTGTTTTTTACGGATTGGCCAATAGAACTTTAATAAACGAAGGATTAAAGGTTGTTCATGCACTTGAAAAAGAGGGGCTGGAGGCGGGCCGAAGACAACTTAGTTACATTGTTGGTCGCGATACTTCTAATTTGAATGATCAGCAGATTTATACCGCGGTACTGGAAACTCTTTCCGAGAATTTGAGTGATGGTGTGATAGCTCCTTTGTTTTATTATGCACTGGGAGGATTTCCATTGATGTTTACTTATAAGATGATTAATACTTTAGACTCTATGATAGGTTATAAAAGTGATCGATACAAACAGTTTGGGAAGGTGGCCGCAAAAATTGATGATATAGCCAATTTTGTTCCGGCTCGCTTAACAGCGTTGTTAATGGTGTTGGTATCCGGCAGTTACAGGGGGGGTGTTTTTGTGTTTAAATATGGTCGCCGGCATGCCAGTCCTAATGCGGGATATCCAGAATCCGCATTGGCGGGCATTTTAAATTGCAGGTTTGGCGGGCCTAATGTTTATCACGGGATAAGAGTGGATAAGCCATATATGGGTGAAAATCCAAGGGAGATTTCAAAAGGGGATGTGATAAGGGCATGCGAGGTAAATGCTTTGGTTAGTCTGGTTATGGTTATAGGTTGTGCGGTTTTTATTTGGTACTTAAAAGATTATAATTATTTGTTTAACCAGATGGTATTATAATAAACAAAAAGGCCGTTCTGCAAACGAACGGCCCTTTGTAATTTGTATGCAGTTTAAACATTCAGCGCTTCCACCTTTTTACGGTAATCGTTAATGGCTACATGATAGTCCGGATCCTTCAATACATTCACATCACAAATCTTCTCTGCGCGTTTAATTAGTTTTACGCAATCCTGACTTAAATATCTAAGGTGCACATTGGTGCCAATCAACTGATATTTTTCTGCCAGTTTATTGATGGCTTCAATAGCCGACTGGTCCATAATTCTCGACTCTTCGAAACTGATCACTACTTCTTTGGGGTCGTTTTTGACATCAAATTTTGAAATAAATGATGTTGTGGCCGCAAAAAACAGCGGTCCGTGCACGATATAGTGTTTTACACCTTGTTCATCGGTGACATTTGTAACGCGGACTTTAACGGCGTTTTCCCAGGCAAAAACCAGGGCGGCAACTATTACACCGGCAGCCACTGCAATTGCCAAATCAAATAACACGGTTAAAACAGTTACCAAAGCAATTACAAACACGTCGGCCAAAGGAATTTTGTTGATGATTTTAAAAGTACTCCAGGCAAAAGTTCCGATAACCACCATAAACATAACACCTACCAGAGCGGCAATAGGAACCATTTCGATATAGGTAGAACCGAAAAGGATAAATGCCAAAAGCGCCAAAGCAGCCACAATTCCCGACAAACGGCCTCTGCCACCCGACTTGATGTTGATGATGCTTTGACCGATCATGGCACATCCGCCCATACCCCCAAAGAATCCGTTGGTGATATTGGCAATGCCTTGTGCCACACACTCACGGTTACCACTACCCCGGGTTTCTGTAAGCTCATCAATCAAGGTTAAGGTCATTAATGACTCAATTAAACCGATCATAGCAAGTATCAACGCATAAGGGGTTATAAAACCCAGTGTTTCCATATTAAGTGGAATCATAGGTATATTAAAATCGGGTAATCCGGCTTTTATGCCTGTGCCTCCTCTGGATACCACAAAAGAGCGAACAGTTTCTGTTTCAATTCCACCTAAAATTACGATCAGGGAAACAACCAAAATGCCAACCAGAGCAGCCGGGATCTTCTTGCTGAATTTGGGCAAGAAATACATAATGGCCATGGTTGAAATTACCAAGCCAAGCATGATCATCAGAGGAGCACCAGAGAGGAATTCGCCATCTACCTTAAACATTCCAAGTTGTGAGGTGAAAATTACGATGGCCAACCCGTTTACAAATCCCATCATTACGGACTGGGGTACCATACGGATGAACTTTCCTAACTTGAACAGACCGGCAAGCATCTGAAAAATTCCGGCTAAAATAATAGTGGCAAAAAGGTACTGCACACCGGCAGATTCGCCTCCTATGGCATTGCCTTCGATTACTAAACCTACCATTACAACGGCCAGAGCACCTGTTGCTCCCGAAATCATCCCGGGACGGCCACCTAATACGGCGGTTACCAAGCCCATCATAAAGGCACCGTAAAGACCAATAATAGGAGAAATGCCTGCCACAAATGCAAATGCAACCGCTTCGGGCACAAGTGCTAAGGCAACGGTTAATCCCGAAAGAATGTCATCTTTGACTGAGCCCTGTCGCTTGTCGATAAAAGAGAAAGTAAATTTCATATAATAAGTTATTCGTTTACAGTTTGTAAGTGATTTTGTTGAAGGTACTTCTCATCAAAATCAGCCAGCAAAAATAGTAAAAAGGCTCAACTTCGATTGATATGAAATTTATATTTAGCAGTATATCCGCTTAATTTGTGTTAAAAAAGATTAATTGAAAAGAAGTTTACCAACATACTCTTGGGCCCTGTATTGCCTGCCAACATTTGGACTCTCCCTATTCTGCTCTGTGCTCTCCACTAATTAAATATTGCTAACTGGCATATTCTTCTTTTTTATTTACCCTTACTTTTCTACCCTAAAGAGTTCCCTTTACAGCTCCACCCTCGATAGCGTATACTTGACCGTTTACAAATTCGGAAAGCGGCGAAAGCAACCAGGCAGCCAATGAACCCAAATTTTCAGGTTTTCCCATGCTTTTCGAAGGTTGTTTGTCGACAAATGAATTTTTGGCACTCTCGAAGCTAATACCTTGTTGTTCCGCCGATTTTTGTATTAATCTGTCAATAGCAGGGGTGGTGTGTGAACCCGGGGCAATCATATTAAAAGTAACACCGTTCCCGGCCAGTTCCTGCGATAAGGTTTTCATCATACCTACCACCGACAAACGGAGTGAAGTGCTTAATACGAGGTTATCGATAGGTTGCTTTATCGAAGCGCTCTCCAGGTACACTATCCTACCATATTGTTTGGACTTAAAGTGCGGGAGCAAGGCTTGGGTCAGAGCCACCTTCCAACGCAACAATTGATGGTAAGCTTTGTCCCAGTCACTAAGTTCCGACTCTTCAAATTGCATCGCGGGTGGTCCCCCTGCATTCATAAAAACGCCTGAAATATTGCTGGAAACAGCTATCCTGGCAACCTTAACAACAGTATCAATCTCGGTTATGTCTCCACAATAAGGAATGAGTTTTTCTTTGTGAACCTTGCTGAATTCGTTGAGCGTTGATTCGGTGCGCGCTACCCCAATAACTTTTGCTCCTTCCGCAATTAGATGCTCTGCTGTGGCCTTACCAAAACCGCTGCTTACTCCGATAACCAAAAATGTGTTGTTCTTTATGTTCAGGTTCATGATATTGATTTTAAGGTTTGCGAACGATGATGCATGGCTAATATACAAATAGATTGGTTTATATTTCAGTTTTATACGTTTAATAACGGCTTGCTCCCGATGTCAGTTTTTCAATATTATATCCATTTGAACAAAAAATATTTCTGAATGAATAGAAGCTATTGTTTTATATTGGGCATATGCCTATTTTAGCGCAAAATTGTAGAATATGCCACGTACCAAAGGATGCCGTAATATTGGCCAATTCCCGAATGTATACATTTTTAAGCCCGCAGGTATTAGAGCTTGTGAATTGCAGGAAGTTGTTGTTGAGTTAGATGAATATGAAGCCATTCGTTTAGCAGACGAACAGGGTTTGTATCATGCCGAAGCGGCTGATGAAATGGGGGTTTCGCGTCAAACATTTGGTAGAATACTTGAGAAAGCCCGTAAAAAAGTGGCAACTGCACTAATCAATGGATATGTACTGCGGATCGAAAAAGCAGCTGGTAATGAATTTTCGGGCACAAAGAATACAGTTGAAGTTAATATTGAAACGAAATAAATAATACAAATGATTGATTTAAAGTTGAGCACAAAAAAAGTGGCATTGCCTACTAGGGGAGAAATGATTGACAATCACTTTGGGCATTGCGAAAAGTTCACCATTTATACTTTATCGGTTCAAAATAAAGTATTGGATACAGCGTATTACACGGCTCCGGAAAGTTGCGGATGTAAATCGGATTTGGCTGCAGAGCTTGGCAATGAAGGTGTTGATGTTTTATTGGCCGGAGGAATTGGTCAAGGAGCCATCAATAAACTTAAGGCTTCCAATATTGAAGTGTTTATGGGCTACGAAGGCGAAACCAAACAGGTTTTGGAGCAATGGTTAAACGGAAATAAAGGAAATTCCGAAGTTTGTCCTCCGCATGACAATGACGATCATAATTGCGGAAATCATTGATGTTTCAGAAACGGGATAGGAGATGAGGGATAATAGACTAAATGCCTTATACCTGGGGATTGTACTATAAAAAAATACCTCAACACGAATGTTGTGTAATATTTAGGTTGGTGTTTTGATAAGGGTATTGGTCGATGCGAATTGAATAGGCGAACGAAATATCAGGAGAAGCATTTGACGTTATTTATCAGGCGACTCCTTGTTTTATGCAAGTGTCCTCCCAATGTGCAGGAATGTTAACGATATAGTTCTTTCTCAATTAAATATTGAAACGCTTCATGCGGAACCAGAAAACGATAATCTTTACCGTCCCGAATCCCTTTTCGGATGCTGGTAGAATCGATATCGAAAACAGGTGCGTAAAATACCTGGATATTGTCCGAGAGGTCGTGCTGATCAATATTGTAACCGGGACGAGGGTACACCATAAAAGAATAATTGGCCAAAATCTCTTCCGCATTTTTCCACCTTTTTAGGTAGGGTAAATTATCACCTCCAATAATAACGGTAAATTTATTGTGTGGGTGTAGTTTAGATAACTCCCTTAATGTAGCATAAGTGTACGATGGGGTTGGTAGATTTAACTCAATACTGCAGACTTTAAACTTTGTGTAATCTTTAATGGATAACTCCAGCATTCTAACCCTGTGTTTTGCCTCAGCAAGCTCCGAAGCTTCCTTATATGGGTTTTGGGGGCTGACTACAAACCAAATTTCATCCAGTGCGGAATTTTCCACGATAAAATTGGCCAAGGCCAAATGGCCGATATGTACCGGGTTAAACGACCCATAATACAATCCTATGTTGTTGCCGGTGTTAGTCATTTAAAAAATTGTACAGTATTTTCTCGGTTTGCTCAATGGCCAAATCCAGATTGCTGTTTACCACAATGTGATCGAAGTTATTGGCATAACTCAATTCTTCTTCGGCTTTGTTGATTCTTTGTGCAATCACTTCCTCGGAATCCGTACCACGTATCTCCAGCCTTTTTTTTAGTTCCTTTATGGAAGGAGGTTTAACAAATATGGCTATCGCTCTGTTGCCATACATTTTTTTAATGTTCAGTCCTCCAACCACATCTACATCAAACACCACATTGTTGCCTTTGGAAGTAATGCGTTCCACCTCGCTTTTTAAAGTGCCATAGTATTTGTCGTTATAAACTTCTTCCCACTCAAGTAAATCATCATCGTTTATTTTAGAACGGAATTCTTCAGGGGTTAAAAAATAGTAGTCTACTCCATGTTTTTCGTTTACTCGGGGAGCTCTTGTGGTTGCCGAAATAGAGAACTCCATCTTAAAATCTTTTTCGAGCAGATTCTTTACAATGGTAGTCTTGCCCGAACCCGAAGGTGCTGAGAAAATAATCAATTTGCCGTTTTTCGACATGTTATTGGTCATTTGTTTTTTGGTAGTATTAGAGATTGATTAGCGTATTTTGTGACGAGCTGCTTGCTATGTTTTGTTGGCTGCAAGCTATTAATTTAAAGTACGTTCAAATTCTGCTCTTTGATCTTTTCCAGCTCATCTTTCATTTGAATCACCAACTTTTGAATTTCGGAATGGTTAGCCTTAGATCCCATGGTGTTTATTTCACGCCCAATTTCTTGGGTGATGAAACCAAGTTTTTTACCTACCAAATCTTCCTTCTCAATGGTTTCTATAAAGTAATCCAGGTGATTGGTTAGTCTTACTTTTTCCTCGGTAATGTCCAGTTTTTCCAGATAAAAAATCATTTCCTGCTCAAAGCGGTTTTGATCCAGGTTTATTTTTTCCTTAAGCTCGTTTAATTGGTCAAGAATACGCTCTCTCACCTTTTCAATTCGTTCTGCTTCAAAAGGTTCTACGGCAGCCTGGTAATTTCTAATATTGCTAATTCTCTCGGTAATCTCTTTTTGAAGCACCTCACCTTCCTGTGCTCTAAAACTGTTTAAATTATTTAAGGCCGATTTGAACGTGCTAAAAATGGTTGCCCATTCGCTTTCATCTAATTCTGCTTGTTCAATCTTAACTGTATCCGGCAAAGGCATAATGGCTCTTAGAATATCGGTATTTTCGGTTAAGCCTAGTTTATCGGCAAGGGGGGATAATTGATTAAAATACGTTTCAATAACCTGGGGATTGATAGAAGCGTTTTTTTCTGCACCTAAAAAATCAATATAAAAACCAACATCTACTTTTCCTCTTCCCAATTGATTGGCTAATTCGTTTCTAAGCACCAAATCTTTCTCTCTGTACATGTTAGGCAAGCGCATGTTTACATCTAATTGCTTGCTGTTAAGTGATTTAATTTCGATGCTAATTTTTTTGTCTGGAAGTTCACAAGTGGCTTTACCGAAGCCGGTCATTGATTTAATCATATGCTATTTAGCTTTTTTAAAGCCACAAAGTTAATCTTTTAACTTAGAATTCTGATTTTATTTTCACCAAAAAAAACTGGTCAAACACCTCTGAAATCAACGGTAATTGTGATCTGTCTTATATAGTGTTTAATAAAAAGCTAAAAAACAATGAACAAAAACCAGATCTTTAATGTTTAATAAAAAGTTGTAAAGATTAAACAAAAAATAATCAACGCAACTCATTTTTTCAAGTTAATGATAGCGCGCGTTTAATTTGAAAGGTGGTTAAAAGTTTAATCAATGTTAAAACAAAAAATCATGAAAACTCTAAGATTCAATTGGTATTTAATACTGGCAGCGTTTGTACTTTTATCTATTAGTACAACCGCCTGTGATGAAAATGACGACAACAACCTGAACGAGCCCGAGGAAGAAGAAACTAATACCATTGTTGATATAGCAGTTTCTGAGTCTTCTTTTACAATTTTGGTGGAAGCACTTGCCAAAGCTAACTTGGTTTCCACTTTAAACGGGTCTACTGAGTACACGGTGTTTGCACCAACAAACACTGCTTTTCAAGCATTGTTGAACAATTTGGGCGCCACTTCGTTAAATGATATCTCTACGGATGATTTGACTGAGATTTTGCTTTACCATGTGGTTAGTGGAAGCAACGCATCTTCAAGTTTATCCTCTGGTTACTATGCGTCCATGAGCGAAAAGGAAGATGGGTATTATTATTCTATTTATTTTAACAAGGAGGATTTGATGGTTAATGGCTCTGCAAAAGTTACGCAAGCGGATGTAATGGCCGACAATGGTGTTATTCACATCATCGACAAGGTAATTTTGCCACCATCTATTACAGATCATGCCATAGCCAATCCTGCGTTGAGCAACCTGACGGCGGCTGTGGTGAAAGCAGAACTAGCTGGAACCCTGGACGATGATGATAATAACTTTACCGTATTTGCTCCAACAGATGATGCATTTGCCATGTTGTTCCAGGATTTAAGTGCAACATTGGATGATTTAGACAAGGAGGCACTTACACCCATATTATTATACCACGTGATAGATGACTTTGTTCCTGCTGCCCAGGTAACATCTGGATATGTTAATGCGTTGGCCATGGGACAAGAAAATTACTTAAGTATGAACATTGAAGTCAGTAACTCGGCTGTAATGGTCAATGGAGCAACAGTGGTTTTAACAGATGTTGTGGCTACAAACGGAATTGTTCACGTGATCGATAAAGTTATTCTGCCCAATACCGTGGTTGACCTGGCCATCAACAACAGTGCGTTTTCAATATTAGTTGAGGCAGTGGTGAAGGCCGAATTGGACGAAACACTTTCGGGAGAAGGGCCATATACCGTTTTCGCACCCACTAACACAGCGTTTAAGGCGTTGTTTACCGCACTAGGAGTAAGTGGTGTGGCAGATTTAAGCAAGGAAACATTAACACCAATTTTGCTAGCGCATGTTGTGAGTGGCAATGTGAGGTCTACCGATTTGAGCAATGGTACCGTACCTACCCTGAACACGGAAAAAACCATTTCTATCGATATTAGCAACGGGGTGACCATAGATTCGGAAATCAATGTAATTATTGCCAATGTACAGGGTACCAACGGTGTTGTGCATGCAATTGATAAAGTGATTGTTCCTTAATCGGTTCATACCGATTGTTAAACCCGGATTATCTATTGGAGGGACGTAATGAGCATTTAAAATTACGATAAAACAAGGAGTTGCTGAAACGAGGCATAGTACCGCTCTGGTGAGTTGAAGCAACTCCGTGAAATAGCTTGTTTTGAAGTAGTTTAATGGCATAACGGAATTTCTAATGCATATTGCGGGTTTAATGCTGCGGGATTTATTTATTCCGTTAATAACGCTCAGTGTTTATACATATCGGCATTATATCATATCGTATCTTTAGGTATATGGTTTCAGTTGTTGACAGAGAGGTTGGCCTGTGTTTCAGGTCAACCTTTCCCATTAGTAGCAAGGTTCTTTTTGCTAAATAATTTTGTAGTTTTGATGAACAAAACTAAAACATCATTCGTTAAGGAGAAAGTACTTATAACGATTCAATTTCTGTATTTAAATTGAATTCATAACAGTATTGATAAGTACATTTGAATTCGACTAACAAAAAGACAGGACTGTAGACAATGGCAGTATATTCAATCAAAGATCTAGAAAAGATATCCGGAATAAAAGCGCATACCATTCGTATTTGGGAAAGAAGGTACGGGGTTATTGAACCCATGCGAAGCGACACCAATATAAGAAAGTACTCCGATGATGATTTAAAACGTATCTTAAACATTGCCATATTAAATCAAAACGGCTTTAAAATTTCCAAAATAGCCAATCTGAATAACCAGCAGTTGAAGGAAAAAGTTATTGACTTGTGCTTGGATCATGGAAACACGAACGTTCAAATAGAAAGTTTGGTGGTATCCATGTTGGAGCTAAACGAATATAAGTTCAACAATGTATTGACCACATCAATAATTAAACGAGGCTTTGAGAATACGGTGGAAGAAATATTGTTTCCCTTTTTAGATAGGATTGGAGTTTTGTGGCAGGCAGGTACTGTTAGTCCGGCACAGGAGCATTTTATCAGCAACTTGATACGCCAAAAGATAATTGTGGCCATTGATAACGAAATGAGCGATAAGAAAAAAGACAAGCAAATAATCTTCTTTTTACCTGAGAACGAACTGCACGAAATAGGTTTGTTGTTTTACAGCTTGTTGGCTCGTAAAGAAGGTTTCGGAGTTATTTATCTAGGGATATCGGTGCCTTTTGATGACTTAAAAGCGGTGAACCAAATACAAAAGGCGGATGCTTTTTTTACTTCATTCATCAGTCCGCCTTCAAAAGTTGAATTGGATGAGCTGCTAAAAAAATACAAAGATGAATTTCCGGATGTGCCATTTTTGATTACCGGCCTTCAAGTTAAAAAACATGCACACGAAATTCCCGAGGATTTTCATTTAATAAGGAATGCCGGTGAGTTAAAAAAGGTACTTCACGAATTATAGTCGCCGATAGGAAAAAATCACGCACGGAAAAAAGTATTTGCGTCTGAAGTGTGTTAACTAATAAGGCCAATAATTACTTATTGTGAATTTTGTGTAAAATTTCCGTTGAGATATAGGTTTAATTAATTATTGCCTTATATTGCGCATATCAAAAAATAAAAGATGCCATGAATTAACCCGGTGATGTACATCGTTCTTCATGGTTTAGCATTTAAACATATGAATGAGCACCATAATGATTTCTTCCCTGTGGAGTAGATTATTTGGCGAGTTCTTCCGCAATATTGCGGAACATGCAATGTGACAATATAAAAAAAATAAACGCATGAAAGACATTTTAATTGGTAAGGGGTTCGACGAGATTCGTTTCGGGATGACTCGTCAACAGGTAAAAGAGATTCTCGGTGAACCTGATGAAATTGATGCCTATTCGAGCAGTGAAGAAGCTGACGATAATACGGAGGCGTATCACTATGATGAGTTGGAGCTTTCTGTTTCTTTTGACGAGATGGACGATTGGCGGCTGGGTTCTATTGCCGTTAGCAGTCCCGACGCCGTTCTGGAAGGACTTAAACTAGTGGGTATTACAGACGATGACTTACTGGCTAAACTTTCGGCTATAGATCTTGGCGATTACGATAGAGAGGATGTTTCTTCTCCCGAAAGTCCCGATCATGAGGTGGTGACCTTTTACGAAGCAAGCATTAATTTCTGGATTGAAAACGGTGCAGTTACCGAAATTCAGTTTGGCCCGCTTTGGGACGATGATAACGAAGCGTATATCTGGCCGGAAGACTAATACCTTAACTGTATATAAAAATATAAAACCCCGTTTTGTCATGACAAAAACGGGGTTTCTGGTATTTCAGCTTTTGTTTTTAAACGGCCACTTTAACCACTACTTTTTTTACTGGTTTTGACTCACCGATTTTCATTCCCGGTGCGTGGATGTCGTTAGGGTAAAATAAGGCGAACATCCCTTCGCTGACTTTTATGGGGCTAACATCAGCCTGATAAAAAACAACGTCCTTTTCTACATTATACGGCTGCATTATATCTTGATCCTCTAAAGGAGAATACCCCATATATTCTTCGCCTTTAACAATATACTGGATGTCCAGATAGCGTTCATGTGCCTCGGGGCGGGCATCCTTATGCTCTTTGGTGTTATATTCGCTAACAATGGCAAATATCTCATCTCCTTCTACATTGTATTTTCCTGGCTCAATGTTTTCAAAGTCCAACTCTTCAAGAAACTCGAAGGCTTTTTTTATCCTTTCGTTTAAGTTTCTGTAGTGTTTTACATGATCTAAGCTGTCAACAATCATTTTTGAATTATTTTAACGGGTTTACATTTGATAACAAATATACATTATTTGATAGGGTTTAACCATTTAATTAGGGGGATTTGAAAAATTTCTAATCGCTTATTTTATGATACAAGTGGTATAGCTTCAAAAAACACGTTATATTTATATATTCATACAAGACATAACAGTTATGATTAGACGTGATTATATTTTACGGATGATAGAAGAAATTGGCAAAATGATTGCTGCCATCCTTGGATTATTAAAGGAGGGAAAAATTGAACAGGCTCAAAAACTATACAGCGAGGGAATTAAAAGATCATTGGATTTGGATGAAGAAGCTATCCTGATTAAGGATACCGACCAACTAAGGAATATTTTTGAGGATAAGTTTGGCGAAAGCTTTGAAGGATTGGAGGTAATGGCCGGGTTGCTGGTGCAAGGAGGAGATATTCATGTCAGAAATAATGATGATGAGCGCGCTAAAAGTTGCTATATAAAAGCACTTCAGTTATATAACCTGGTTGAAATTGAGTCTGGTGCATTCTCATTGGAACGACAAGCCAATATGGGCAAAGTAAATCAACTGATAAATCAGCTTAAATCATAGGCTCTAACATCAGCTTTTGTTTCATTGTAAAAGTGGTTTTGTACATTAATGATTGATGTTTCACAGTAATGAATTGCGCAACTTAACTTATCGATTTTTGAAATTCTTCCGATTCTTTTAGCAGTTTATTACTTACAGCCGCAATATTATAAATCAATCGTAAATGTTGCCTTTCTGTTCCTTGGGAATAATCGTTGATCCTATCTTTTAGTTCAAACAATACCGGCTTTAATGAACCAATGTTCATATGGTCATCTTCAATCAACCTGGTGGCAGTTCCGTTCAAAGTGCTGGTGATGGCCGTATAAATATCTTTGGCAAGAATTAGGTCGCTATGATCCTGGTATAAGGCCCCAAGCGCCGATAAGTGCGAGAGTAAGGCATGGTTGAGATACGTAAGTTTAAATGCTTGATCCATCAGATGTCTTCTCTTTTTAGGTTCCACTTGCATACTTTGCCAGGCCAGTGTGAGGGCATTGTCGGATTTATGTGCTAACCTTCGGGCCAACCGATAATCGTAGTCATCCTTTTGCCGGTTGGTTCTATTGACTATCGCTTTAAAATACAAGATATTGTTCTGAAGAGCTTTGCCTAATAAATTTGGTATTTGTTTATGCTGCCAGTTAGGCCATAAAAAACGAATGGCTAAAAAGGATAAAAGCGATCCGGCCAAGGTGTCCATTATTCGAGGGATAAGCACATAGTCAACCGATTCGGATGTAAGTTGATTGCTCGCCAAAACATAAATACTAATGAAGATTACCGCATAGGAATAGTTGGAAAATCGCCAATAAAAAAAACTGAATCCGCTTGCCAGTAAAAGCAAAAGTTGACCACTCTGGGTAGGGAGAAGTTGTAGCATTAATATACCAATCCCAACTCCGGTTATTGTACCTATAATTCTTTCCAATAACTTTCTTCTTGTTTCGCTGTAGGTGGGCTGGCTCACGAATAAGGAGGTGAGCAAAATCCATTCTCCATTTTCAAGGTTAAAGTGTTGAATCAATAAATAACCAATTAAAAAACAAGAACTTAATCTGATGGCATATCTCAATCTCGGATGACTCCAGTTTAATTGTTCCTTAAGCCGCTGTATGGTGGTTCTTTCGTCTTGTCCCAACCTTGGCGCGGAAGTGCTTTTATCCGGAAGGTTAAAGTTTTTTAAGGATTGGTGTGAACGAATTAAGTTATGTAAAAGTAGTTCCAGCAACTGACGGTCGTGTTCCGGTATTTTCTCAATCTCAAATTCCAAAGCGTTCACAATCCAACCTATTGAAACAGGATGAATATAAGGTTCTCCGGTTAACATGTTTTCCGCTACCAATCTGGAGGCATGCGAAAGCTGATGGAGTAGTTCGGCAAATCCTTCCAATATTTCCGAATATTCTTCTTTGTCTGCTAGTTTCTCATAATTTTCATGACCTGAGGCAGCTCGCTCGTGCAAGCTCTGCAATAACATAAAGCGTTGCAGGTAAGGTGTTAATTGCTCTTTTGATTTTACTTCCTGACCATAGATGTTGATCACTTCCTTGCACTTTTCCAAAGCGCTTACCACCTGGATGTTTAAAATGGCCTGTCGGTTGGACTGCTCTGATTTTTCGTTCGGGAAGTTTCTTGCTTTTTCTTCCAAATAATCGGATAAAGCCTTAAACCCGGTAGCCAGTTGCTCTTCCAGTAAACGCCATGGTTTCCGAAATAACAAGATTAAGGAAAGAAGACCGTAAATGCTCGCGCCGGCACATAAATACAAGGCTTGTTCGTACCAAAGGTATTCTTCACGATACCCAATCATGGCATAAATGCCAATTAAAACGGCGCCATAAGAAATACCTCGATATCTTTCACTTATGCCCCCAATAAGAACAAAAACGATGGTTGAAGCTATAAAACCTGCACCAAAAATGATCGGGTAGGGCTTTAAAAGTGAAACGGACAATGTAGTAATCGCAAAGCTAATAATAGTAATGGCCAGTGCTTTTGTTCTACCCTTAGGATGGTCATCGGTTTCCGATAATGCGGCAGCAACAGTTCCCAATGAGAGCGTGACCACCAAAAATGGATTCCCCAGGATAATAAATGGAATGGCTTGAAAAGCCATGGTAATCATTACTTTAGTTGCGGTTAGTCTGTTCGGGTGTCGCCAAAATTCCTTAACCAATAATCGAAACCAGGCTTTATGATTTGTGTGTTTGAGCGATTTTGTCATTCAAATATAACTTTTACGCAAAGAAATTGTTTTTTTGTGAGAAACTGAACGTATCCTAACAGTTTGTGATTTTAAACAGAAGATATCCAAGAATCAATTTGAACTAATGATTAAATGAACTATTTAAAAATTAACCAAGACCTTTGGGACAGGAAAACCGATATACATTTCGATTCTGATTTTTATAACGTTAAAGCATTCAAACAAGGAAAAGACTCTTTAAACCAGGTGGAATTGGAATTGCTGGGGGATGTTAGGGGAAAAAGAATGTTGCATTTGCAATGTCACTTTGGAATGGATACCATATCGCTGGCTCGTCACGGTGCTATGGTCACGGGGATTGATCTTTCGGGAAAAGCCATTTCCAGGGCAAAACAATTAAATGGGGAATTGGGAATGTCGGCACGTTTTATACAAAGCGATGTTTATCAATTACCGGAGATGCTGGACCAGGAGTTCGATATTGTTTTTACATCGTATGGCACCATTGGCTGGCTCCCGGATATGGAAAAGTGGGCTCAGGTTATTTCAAGGTTTTTAAAGCCGCGGGGTCGGTTTGTCATGGTAGAGTTTCATCCGGTTGTTTGGATGTTCAGTTACGATTTTAAAAAGGTAGAGTTCGATTATTTAAATACTGGTCCTATTGTAGAGGTGCAGGAAGGTACATATGCCGATACTAACGCAGACATAAAGGGAAAATCGGTATGCTGGAATCATGGTTTGGGCGAAGTGCAGAATGCATTGATCAAATCGGGTCTTGAAATAACAGATGTGCAGGAATACGATTATTCCCCGTACGATTGCTTTCAAAATACTGTAGAAATAGAAACGGGTAAATTTCAAATAGAGGGCTTGCAGGGAAAACTTCCTATGTTATTCTCTCTTGTAGCCCAAAAGAAATAGTACTTAACATAACAATCAGTCCGAATATGTCATTTGAAATCATAAAATCAGTGCCGTGTAATATGTAAACATGTATATATTTGCATATGTGAATAAAAATTTATTTTTTTGCATATATAAATGTAACATCATCGTTTGCGTATGGAAAAGGATATACTGGTACAAAACATAGTTGAAGAGAAACTATTCGTTGAAAACATAGGTGGAAATGAACTTCCAAAGAAAAAAAAAGAGAACAATGAAAGGGGCCAATTACGGGAGTTATACGCCACCAAAAAAGAACCTAAAAAATCATTAACAAATTTTCAGAGGAATCAATTCCGAACCTTGTTTAGTTCAATGGCGCTGTCTGACCGAAAGTCTATGATATTGGTCCGGATTAGCACCACGTTGCTTTCGGCATTGATCGTATTCCACAGCTATATTGAACAAAATGTACCTTTGGGATCTGTCGTGCTGATTACGGCTATTGTTGGCGTTGGTATTTCGCTTGTATTCGGATTGTTATCCTCAAAACCCAGTGGGATAGAGCAGGTACTGGATAAACAAATTATACCCAAGTATCCAAATTTGAAAAACAATGTGCTTTTGTTCTTTACGCAACCTACTCTGGACGAATATGAGGAAGCGATGGATGAGGTTGTGCGCAGTCAGGAATTACAAATAGGTAACCAGGTGCGCACCAGTTATTTGATTAACTCGATGTTGTTGCGCCAATATCGATTGTTAACGTTGTCATATCTATCATTTATTATCACTTTTGTGGCTGTAATCGGAATATTTCTGATTGGAATGTTGCTTTAACCCGGATTGTGTATTGGAGGTTCGTCATGAGCATGGCAAGTACAATAAAACAAGGCATTACTGAAACGAGGCATCACTTTTCCCGATTACTTTCGGGAGCATCGTTCTGGTGAGTTGAAGTGATGCAACGAAGTGTCTTGTTTTAAAGTAATTTCAATGTGTAATAGAATTTCTAATGCATATTGCGGGTTTAATAGGTACCGGATTTTTGTTTATGCGTTTTTAGGAAATCTTTTTTCAGAATAAATCATTAACAGAATAGCGAGAACTAAAAAGCCTATTCCCACCATATAGGTTATACTAAAACCAAAATATTCGTACAATTGAATCCCGATAATGGGAGCAAACAATGCTCTTGCCCCGGTTAAAAATAGGTGGACCGATTGGTAATCGGCAGCTTCATGAGGTTCGCAATAATAACTGCTGCCAATTCCCCACAGAATGGGCATGCTCCCCATGAAGAACCCGTTAAAGACTACTGCGATTAGCAGCATGTGGTAAAGTTTTAGCCCCCATATTTCATTAAAGCCGGTAAAATATTCTGTTAATCCGGTGAATATGATGAACATCATCAAGGCACCAAAGGTGATAATCCCAAAACGACGCGGGTCGTTTTTTCCAATCAGTTTTCCAAATAAGGGCAGTACCGCAATGGCTACCAAATTATAGGCGTTGTTATAAAAGGAAACCGAAGAATAATTAAGATCGAGTGCTTCTTTGTAAAAAATGGTAATTACCGCATGTGTGCTCATCCACGCAAAACCATAAAGGATAAACCCTATTTCTAAATGGCGAAATGGGGTATTGTTTTTTAAGATGGAGAAAATACGTTTAAAGGAATCGCCCAGGGCTTTGCTAATTGGTGTGGTGGCTGGTACGACTTTCTGTTTGAAATCAATTCGGGTGAGTTGAAAAATAGAAACAACACCCAGTATTCCGACCATCGGATAAAATATGCGATATGAATTTGGGTTGTAATCGAGCAGTAAGCCAACGGTAAAAATGGAAACCATCATTAAAACTTTGTTTACCGTAGTGGAATAGCTAAAAAGTTTCCCAAAATTTTCGTGCCTGTAGTTTCCTTTTAAATATTGATTAATGGAGGGAATAACGGCTATTTGTGAAGTATAAAACAGTAGGAATACCCCCAAAAACAGGAAATGAAAATTTGGGGATAAACCAGTATTTGCGTTTACCGCCGGAAAAATTGAGAATATAACCAGCGGAAGTCTGGTAAAGATACCAACCGTCCTTAATAGTTTTTTTCGGTTAGGGTAACGTCGCATCACCTCGTTGGCCAACATGGCAAACAGAAACACAACCATGCTAAACTGGAATAAAAAAGCCAATTGTACATTCGATCCTTTTAACGACTTTATAAAGATAAACTCGTTTAATATCAATGCTCCACGCGCAACTCCGTCAATACTGCTGTAAAACAAGTGTAGCTTAAAAGTGGTTCGTTCCGTACTGTTTAATTTTTGAAGTATTTGCATAGCGATAAAGTGGGGGGTAAAATTATTAAAATTGAACACAGCGACACAAAGACGGAGAGTTTTTATATTTTAGTAACATATTAATATGACTTTGGATAATTAGTTGTTCAATACTTTTTGTTTGTTATCTCTCATCTAAAAATCTATTATCTAATAAATTGAAAGGTCTTGGATCACATATACCCATCGAAAAGAGGCGATTTTTGCATAGCCTTATATTTCCAACATTCTTTTTGTTGGTGATATTTACCGTTAAGCTCATTGAAATATTGGAGGATGTGTCCTTTTCGCATTATGGCGTTCGCCCTTTAACAAAAGAAGGTTTGTGGGGTATCGTATTGTCTCCGCTTATCCATGGCGATTGGGATCATTTATATTCCAATTCAGTTTCCATGTTTGTGCTTGGGGTGACTTTGTTTTACTTTTACAATAAAATTGCCTATAAGGTGTTTTTCTTAATATACCTGCTTAGTGGAATAGGGGTGTGGTTGGCAGCACGCGATTCGTGGCATATAGGCGCAAGTGGGGTTATTTACGGCCTGGCGGGTTTTTTGGCGGTTAGCGGTATTCTCCGAAAACACGTTCGACTGATTGCCATCTCGTTTCTGGTTATATTCTTTTATGGTAGTATGGTATGGGGTGCGTTTCCTTTAAAGGTAAATTTACCTTATTCGTGGGAAGGGCATTTTTGGGGTGGATTGGCAGGAATATTGTTGGCCGTTTTATTTAAAAACGAAGGCCCCCAGCGTCCAAGGTCACCTCTTGAAGATGAGGACGATGACAACGATATTAGTGACGAAGGTGCCTACTGGTTGGAAACAGATATTAAACCTTAATGTGGATTGTTGGTTATTGATTTTGTCATAAATCTTATATTTTTGCGATGAGTAATTCTAGATACTAATCTAAAACAAACTGAAAAAATGATGAAGAACTTTTGTAAACAGATATTAGCGGTTGCATTTATAGCAGTATTTGCAGTGGCGTGCTCTACAGTGCCCATTACAGGACGTTCCCAACTGAACTTATTTCCGGAGTCGCAAATGGCAGAAATGGGATTGACCAACTATAGCGAATTTTTAAAGGAAGCCAAATTGTCGACGAATCAACAACAGACTGCATTGGTTAAAAAAGTGGGAAAAAAGATTGCTGCCGCGGTGGAAGAATATTTGAATAACAATGGATTAAGCAGTCATATCGACAATTTTAATTGGGAGTTTAATTTGGTTGAGGACGATACGCCTAATGCGTGGTGTATGCCTGGAGGTAAGGTAGTGTTTTATACAGGAATACTTCCGTATACCAAAGATGAAGCAGGAATAGCCGTAGTTATGGGACATGAGATTGCCCACGCCGTAGCCCGTCACGGTAACGAGCGCATGAGCCAGCAAATGGGGGTTCAGGCAGTCGCAACCGGTTTGCAAGTAGCGTTAAAGGAAAAACCGGAACAAACACAACAAATTTATATGGGTGCCTTTGGTCTGGGAGCGCAGTATGGAATGACCTTGCCTTTCTCCAGAACACATGAGACCGAGGCGGATAAAATGGGGCTGGTATTTATGGCCATGGCCGGATATGATCCTGCGGTAGCAGCTGAATTTTGGACCCGCATGTCGCAAAGTGGTGGGCAGAAACCTCCTGAATTTATGAGCACGCACCCGGCTGACGATACACGTATTAAAGATATTAAAGCATATTTGCCAAAGGCGTATAAGTATATGAAGAAGTAAATTTCTTCATCCGCTGTCAGGTGTCAGTCTAAAAATTAGAACTTAAAACTGGTGCCTGATGACTGGATACTAATTTCTTTTCTATACATTTGTCCTCGTTAGAAATTAGGTATAACAATGAAGAAGGATTTTTCAAGGTTTAAGGTTTTAGGGATCACGTTATTGGTGACTATGTCGTCATGTGTGGGTGGTTCATTGGAACTGAATGCCGAAACCCTTCGTAGCTATGGATTTGAGTTTGATATTTCTTCAACCGACAAAACATTTAGTGTCGGCAAGCATAAAAAGACAAGATATTCATCGAACTCAAAATTAAGAATCAACCATATTATTGAATCGGGAAGAACGCATATTGCAGTTTCCGGTATAACCGTTGATTATTGTCCCATAGTATTTCATGTGAGGTTTCAACACTATTTGACTCCTCTGATCAATAAAAGCATTATTGCCGGAAAATTATCTTATTCCACTTCTTTCCATGGAATTAACTTTCAAAATAGGGCGGGACCCCTTTCTGGTCCGTTTTATAATTAATCGTTAACGATTAATTTTTTCTGATATCACTAATCAAAGTATATAATTTTGAATGGAATACAATGTGTTCTGATTCATCCTATTTAAAATAAACATGGCATTTATAAATAACATGGTTACCAAATTGTTTGGTAGCAAATACGAAAGAGATTTAAAGGAGCTAAATCCAATTGTAGAATTAGTTAAAAAGGTTTCTCCTGAAATTGAGCAATTGAGCAACGATGAGCTTCGTCAAAGAAGTAGTGATTTAAAGGTTAAGATCAGCGCATATGTAAAGGCTGATCAAGACAAAGTGGCCGAACTGAAGGCAAAAACAGAAGATGATGCTGTGGGCATTGCTGAGAGGGAAAAGATTTACGCCGAAATCGATAAAATCGAGAAAGACATCGACGGGAAATTAGAAGAAGTATTGGAAGAGTTACTTCCGGAGGCTTTTGCTATATTAAAAGACACCGCTCGCCGTTTGACAGAAAACACAACGATAGAAGTTACAGCTACAGAAATCGACAGAGATTTAGCAGCCGTGCACGATTTTGTAGAAATTGAAGGGGATAAAGCGATCTGGTTTAACTCGTGGGAAGCGGGTGGAACAAAAATCACCTGGGAAATGGTTCATTACGATGTGCAGTTGTTCGGTGGGGTGGCACTTCACCAGGGTAAGATTGCTGAGATGGCAACGGGTGAAGGTAAAACCCTGGTGGCTACCTTGCCTGTGTTTTTGAATGCGCTTACCGGTCGCGGAGTTCATGTGGTAACCGTGAACGATTACCTGGCAAAACGTGACTCCGAATGGATGGGGCCTCTATATCAGTTTCATGGCCTTTCGGTAGATTGTATCGACAAGCACCGCCCAAATTCAAATGAGCGTCGTAAAGCATATAACAGCGATATCGCTTTTGGTACCAACAATGAGTTTGGTTTTGATTACCTGCGCGATAACATGGCCATTTCTCCGGAGGATTTGGTGCAGCGCAAACACAATTATGCTATTGTGGATGAGGTCGACTCCGTATTGATTGATGATGCCCGTACGCCATTGATTATTTCCGGTCCCGTGCCTAAGGGCGATGACCAGCTTTTTGAAGAACTAAAGCCAAAGGTGGAGCGATTGGCAGAAACACAACGTCATTTGGTTTCGGGTATATTGGTGGAAGCCAAAAAGAAATTGAAGTCAGAGGACAAAAAAGAGGCCGAAGAAGGTGCTTTGTTGTTGCTTCGGGCGTTTAAGGGATTGCCGCGCAATAAACCGTTGATTAAGTTCCTGAGTGAGCCGGGTATTAAAGCTCAGATGTTAAAGACTGAGAACTTTTACATGCAGGAGAACAACAAGAATATGCATATCGTTACCGATCCATTATTTTTTGTGATCGACGAAAAGCATAATTCAATTGAGTTGACCGAGAAAGGTATTGATTTGATTACCGGAGCTTCTGATGACCCAAACTTTTTTATATTACCGGATATCGGATCTGAGATCGCCGAATTGGAAAAATCTGGATTGGAAGAGAAAGAAAAACTGGCCAAAAAAGATGAACTGCTACAAAGCTACGGTGTAAAATCGGAACGTGTACATACCATCAACCAGTTACTCAAAGCTTATACTTTATTCGAGAAGGATACCGAGTACGTGGTGATGGATAACAAGGTGAAGATTGTGGATGAACAGACAGGTCGTATTATGGAAGGCCGTCGGTATTCGGATGGATTGCACCAGGCAATTGAAGCCAAGGAGCGTGTGAAGGTAGAGGCTGCCACGCAAACGTATGCTACCATTACATTGCAGAATTACTTTAGGATGTACAACAAACTGGCCGGTATGACGGGTACTGCCCAAACAGAAGCTGGAGAATTGTGGGACATCTACAAACTGGATGTGGTGGTCATTCCGACCAACAAACCCATTGCCCGAGATGATAGAGACGATAAGGTATATAAAACCAACCGCGAAAAATATAATGCTGCCATCGAAGAGATTGTTGGTCTTGTAAAAGAAGGCCGTCCGGTATTGGTGGGTACAACATCGGTAGAAATTTCGGAATTATTAAGCCGAATGTTGAAAATACGTGGTATCAAGCATAACGTACTGAATGCGAAGTTACACCAACGAGAGGCGGATATTGTTGCTGAAGCAGGAGGTAGCGGGGTAGTAACTATTGCAACCAACATGGCAGGTCGTGGTACCGATATTAAATTGTCCGATGAGGTAAAAGCAGCGGGCGGTTTGGCCATTGTAGGTACCGAGCGTCACGAATCGCGTCGTGTCGACCGTCAGTTGCGTGGTCGTGCAGGTCGTCAGGGAGATGTGGGTAGTTCGCAATTCTTCGTGTCGTTGGAAGATAACCTGATGCGTTTGTTCGGTTCTGACAGAATCGTAAAATATATGGACAGATTGGGGGTTGAGGATGGTGAGGTGATTCAGCATTCTATGATTACCAAATCTATTGAACGTGCGCAGAAGAAGGTAGAAGAAAACAACTTCGGTATTCGTAAGCGTTTGTTGGAATATGATGACGTAATGAACTCGCAACGTGAGGTGATCTATACCAAACGTCGCCATGCCCTTTTTGGTGAGCGTATACAGGTGGATTTGTCCAACATGATCTATGATACTTGCGAAAGCATGATCAGCGAGTACCATGCCAATGCCGATTACGAAGGTTTTGAAATGGATCTGATCCGTGTGTTTTCGGTGTCATCTCCGTTCGGAAGTCAGGAATTCTTAAAAGGTAATCCGGAAGAAATGGCCGAAAAACTTTATAACGATGTTTGGAGTGCCTATCAACGCAAGATTGAAGCTGTCGCAGCTCAGGCCATGCCGGTAATCAAGGATGTGTACGAGACAAAATCGCATCAATACCAAAACATAGTGGTTCCGTTTACCGATGGACAAAAGATAATGCAGATTACAACGAATCTGAAAAAAGCGTACGAGTCGAATGGTGCCGAGTTGGTTAAGTCCTTCGAGAAATCGATCATCCTGATGACGATTGATAATGCCTGGAAGGAACACTTGCGCGAATTGGATGATTTACGGACCGCTGTTCAGAACGCCTCGTACGAGCAGAAAGATCCATTGTTGATTTATAAGTTTGAGTCGTTTGAGCTGTTTAAAACGATGCTCGATCAGGCTAATAAAGATGTAGTTTCTACATTGGTGAAAGCAAGTATTCCGGTTCAGGACCCTGAAGAGATCAGACAAGAAGAAGTTCGCAAGCGTCAGGATATGAGCAGGCTGACTGCCAGCAGGCAAGCGTTGGGCGGAAACGGAAGCGAGAAACGGGAGAAACAAAAAGCAGAACCGGTTCGCGTAGAGAAAAAAGTGGGCAGAAACGAACCGTGTCCTTGCGGAAGCGGTAAGAAGTATAAGCAATGTCATGGTAAAGGACAACATGCATAAATCCATGGATGCAAGAATACTCAGATAACTGCTATCCGCTAAATTAGCAAGCCCAGTTCTCGAAGTTTTCTAATTGCCATGTTATTCATATAATTACATTAAATAGTTATACTTAGCGATTAAGTAACTTTTTTGTTTAATATTTCAACTTCTTTTGGGTTGATAAAATAGGAAATAAATAAGGGCCATTACGTATAATGTCTTTTATCTTGTTGTCTAATAATCTAATTTGTATGGTACTTGACTTTGTTACCTGGACGGTAAAACCAGAAATATTCTCCTTAGGGCCAATATCTGTAAGGTATTACGGATTGTTTTTTGCCATTTCGTTTATGCTGGGTTACCAGCTGATGGAAAAAATGTTTAAATGGGAAAAAATTCCATTGCCCTGGTTGGAGAAATTATTCATGTATGTGGTGATAGCGACCATTCTGGGAGCCAGATTAGGTCATGTGTTTTTTTACGGTTGGGATTATTATTCGCAACATTTGGGAGAGATACTCATGGTGTGGAAAGGTGGTTTGGCCAGTCATGGTGGTGCCCTGGGAATTGTTATTGCTATCATCATCTATTCCAGAAAGATCACCAAAAAATCGCCTATTTGGACACTGGATCGTTTAGTTATACCCACAGCGCTGGCTGCGTTTTTTATTCGCATGGGTAATCTGATGAACTCCGAAATATATGGGCATCCAACGGATGTGCCCTGGGCTTTCAGGTTTGTGGAAAACTTTCATCAATGGCTGGCAGGAGCAGAGCCTGTATTTACACAACCCTCGCATCCCACACAAATTTATGAGGCCTTAACTTATCTAACATTGTTTGGCATAATTATGTGGATGTATTGGAAAACAGATGCCAAGGACCGTACCGGGTTGATTTTTGGTGTATTTCTGATCGGAACGTTTTTGTCACGTTTCTTTGTGGAGTTTGTGAAAAACGATCAGGAAAATTTTGAAGCCGATATGGCGTTAAATATGGGGCAGTGGTTAAGTATTCCGTTTGTATTGGCGGGCATCTACTTTATTGTTAAAGCAAAAAAAGTAGAAGTGCCTGTAAAGAAATAGAAGAAGATTCATATAGATATTGAAAGCCCCGTTGAACAATTGCTCAACGGGGCTTTCTGTGGTATGGTTGTAACATTATTAACCAAGATCGCTTATTGGAAATTTGAAATATTCCTTAGTGTCAGCAGACATCGGCCGTAAGGTAATCCCGGTGCGAAAAATCTTACATTGCTGTGTTAAGATTTTGTTAATCCAAATGGCCCTTAGATGAAGTCTAATGACAGTTTCGGGATTACTAAGGTGGTATGTGTAAAATCCTGTAAGCCTTATTTATGGAGCTCCGGACTTTTATCTATACTACAGGTTCGTCAGTTAGATATGCTGCATTTGTATTTTTTAACTCATACACCTATATCTCACCGCTCACCGTTCTTTGCTCTTGGCTATTTTTAACGTATGATCTAGTGATTGCTTTCCTCACCAGGAAGCTTTTTCATTTTTAATTTATCACCTGTTTCTTCCACAATCTTTTCATAGAATTCTTTACTGTAACCCGGGAATTCGGCATCATATGGATTGCCATGTTCGTTACGCAAGAAAACCCCGTTTTCCTCCTTATGCAGGTTTCCGTCCAGGTATTTCACCATCAGGAATTCATCCAGCTGTTTCCAGGCATCAAAGGTAATCTTACTCTGTACCAACGAATATTCGGTAATAAAGGCTTTGGCTTTTTGTGGATCGAGTTTGTTCAGATTAACTGCAGCCTGATCTATGACTGGGCCATAATCCTCAAACTTATCCTCCAATTTTTTTTGCACCTTTTTAATATCCCGGATCATATGGCTATATCGGCCATACGCCTGGTTCGAAACCCGGTTGAATATCCAAAACGCCGATGTTGAAGAATATTCGAGTAAATTCCCGTTGCCAACTGCAAAATTTTCCGGAATAGCGTTGATGCCGCAATAAATGGGCACATAAACCGAAGAGGCAGCATCGTCCACACCAAACCAAAGAATACCTCCGATGGCGTCAGGAAGCCAGTCGCGGAGTTGTGCAACAAATGAAAAACCTGTTTGCTGTGTAGCAATGGCTCTCTCGTTAAAGTATTCTTCGTCACCTACTTTCCATGTTAAAGGACGAAACCGGTATGGGCGTGCAAATGCACCGGCACCGGCATCTTTGGTCATATCCAATGAGGTGCCTTCGAAGTGGTCACGCATAATATTCTGAACATCGCGGTAGGAAATCTTTTTAGAAGGTTTGATCCACAATGGTAATCTTTCACCTTTACCTTCAGCTACGTAGCTTTCGTATTTTTCCATCTCGGGATTCATGATGCGGAAACCAGACCAAACACGGGCCTCACAAAAGCGAAGTGCACCAAAGTCAAGTGGGGCATAGGCATCGGCAAAACTGAAATCCTTCTTCTTTCCATCAAAATAACCTTGTTCTTTGGCAAACTCGATGACATCCTCTGAATACAAACAATTCTCTTCGTCGTTCAATGGGAATGTAGTGATACGGGCCTGGTTGGCATGACCGGAAACCATTCCGTCCGGAATGCGGCGGGCTACCCAAACAGCGCCTTTGTTACCAACTCCTTTACCAATCATCTCCATAATCCAAACCTCATTCTTGTCGGCTATCGAGAATGATTCGCCAGAACTGTAGTAGCCATATTCTGCTACAAGATCGGTCATGATTTTAATGGCCTCGCGTGCAGTTCTCGACCTTTGTAAGGCGATGTATATTAAACTGCCATAATCCATAATTCCTGTTGTGTCCTGTAATTCTTTCCTCCCACCGTAAGTGGTTTCGGCAATAGCTACCTGATTTTCGTTGATGTTACCAATAACCGTATAAGTTTTTTTGGCTTGCTTAATCTTACCTAAATATTTCCTGGTATCCCACTCGTACACATCTAACATAGCATCGTCAGGCCATGTTTGCCCCGGCCAATAATATAATTCTCCGTATAAAACATGAGAATCGGCCGCATATGTTATCATGGTTGAGTTGTCTGCGGAAGCGTTTTTGGTAATTAAAAAGTTGGTGCAGGCTGTGCTTAACTTTGGAAACAGCATGCCAACAGCCATCATTAACGAAAGTAAAACCTTTGTTTTGTACATAAATAATATTTTAAGTTGATTGAATTTACTGTGTTCAACGCAAAAATAGTTTTTTTTAGTGGATAGCCATATGACATTTGATGTGTAAAACACCCAGTCAGAAATTGTATTGGGTTGTTTTTTGAACCTTTAAAACTGAATTTTTAATAATTATTCTATTTCTAATAGGTAGTAAAATAATTGTGGTATGCGAAGGTGGTGCCAACCATGCTTTTACAAGGTTGAACCTAGCAATCGTCATCTGACCATGAGCCGGTTAATTGGGTCAGGTTATAAACCTGTTTGGTTTATGCTTGTTGTGGTTTGGTAGTAAAGGATATGGGATTGATGAATTTTACGCTCTTTTTACTTTTTTTTATCTTTAAACTTTGCTTTACTTAACCTACTTTTATATTTCTTCAGTTAGCTTAATTAACACGATCTATGGAAATATTGGAACGAAGAACTTATTTCTTACAATTGTTATCGGAACACATCCTAATCTCTTTCGGTGCTCTTGCTATGACTGCAGTTGTGGGGATCTCAATTGGCATATGGGTTTTCTATTCGGCTAAATCCCGGTCTTTTGTAATGCCCGTGGTCAATTTTCTATACACCATACCATCCATAGCTATGTTCGGGTTGTTGATACCATTGGTAGGTATCGGACTTAAAAATGCCGTGATCGTTTTGGTGTTATATGGATTGCTCCCTATGGTCAGGAATACCTTTACAGGACTGAACGAAGTCCGTTCCGATATCGTGGAGGCTGCCGAAGGAATGGGCGCTACCAGGTATCAGGTATTTAAAGATGTGTATTTCCCGTTGGCATTGCCGTCTATTCTTTCAGGATTGCGAATTACAACAGTTATGCTGGTAGCGCTAACAGGGTTGGCTGCTTTGATTGGAGCCGGCGGTCTTGGTCAGGCCATATTCAGAGGGCTGAACACCATGAACACACCAATGATTGTGGCTGGTTCGCTGCTGATATCGTTGTTTGCCATTTTAGGCGATAGGTTTGTTGGGGTTTTTGAAGGTACGGTGGTAAGAATGGTAAGTAAAAATGCTTCGAATAAGTTGAGGTTGAAAGTATATGTAAACCTGGGGCTTCTATTTATCGTGCTGGCAGCTGCGGTTACCAATACAAATTTTTTTTCGTCCCATAAAAACGGGACTATTACCGTTGCTTCGAAACCTACCGGCGAGCAATTCATTTTGGGTGAGATAATGGCGCAATTGATAGAAGAAAAAACGGACCTTCAGGTGATCCGAAAATTCGGAATAGGAGGCGGAACCACCAATATTCATCCAGCCATGTTAAACGGGGAAGTGGACATGTACGTGGAATATACGGGTACGGGTTGGATGAACGTATTGAAACAAAAACTACCACACAGCAATCAGGTGGACTTCGATTTAATACAAAAGATGTACAAAGAAAACTTTCGTTTAAAGTGGCTGGGTTTGCTGGGTTTTAATAACACTTATGCCCTGGCTATTCCCGATAGTTTAGCACAAAAGTTCAACATCAACAGCAATTCCGATTTGGCACGAAACAGCCGGCACTTCAAGTTTGGGGCCGAGTTCGATTTTTTCGAACGTCCGGATGGATACGAAGGCTTGGTAAATGTCTACGGTTTTCAATTTGCCTCTATCCACGAGATGGATATTAATTTGCGTTATAATGCCATTGTTGAGGGTAAGGTAAATGCCATTGATGCTTTTACCACCGACGCAAAAATCGAGGCTCAAAACCTGAGGGTATTGGATGATGATTTAAACTATTTTCCAAGCTACGAGGCAGGGATTATTGTTCGAAACGAATTATTGGAACAACATCCGGAACTGGAACCGTTATTAATGAAACTGAACGGACAGATAACCACGGAAGCCATGATGGAGATGAACTACAAGGTTGAAGTAGAAAAAGAGGATATCCAAAAAGTAGCCTCATATTTTATCCAACAGTTAAAAACAAATTAATGAGCCAGTCAAATATGATCCATTTCGATAAGGTTAATTTTTCATACGGTCAGGAAAAGGTACTGCACGAATTATCCTTTACGGTTGATCAAGGGGAGTTTATTTGTCTCACGGGAAAAAGCGGATGTGGTAAATCTACCCTGTTGCGATTGATCAATGGATTACTTCCCCGGCAAGATGGAGACATCAGCATATTGGGAATGCACATTAATCAGTGGGAAATACATGAACTTCGCAGAAAAATGGGTTATGTGCTGCAGGAAGGGGCGCTTTTTCCTCACTTAACGGCATATCAGAACATGTGTTATGTGATGAAAATAAACCAGTTTAGTGAAGAAGAGTGCGAAGAACGCATTAATGAACTTCTTCCGCTTGTTAACCTGGAACGTGATGTGTTGAATAAGTTTCCGGATACCCTAAGTGGCGGGCAGCGTCAAAGGGTTGGAATTGTTAGAGCAATTGCACACAATCCTGAGATAGTTCTGATGGACGAGCCTTTTTCTGCTTTGGATGCGGATACAAGGAAGAACTTGCAGGATCTGGTTAAAAATATTCATCAAAAATTAAACACTACTTTTGTTATGGTTACCCACGATGTCGATGAAGCGAAAAGACTGGCAACAAGAGCAATTCATATGTCGGAGGGTAAAATACAAACCCTGAGCTAGTGTCCTGTCAAGTGTAAGATGACGGTTAATTTTAAGCGAGTTTGTTTTTACTGGCATGGCAAAAAAAACATCGAATTGCAGCTTGGTGGACACAATATTTGAACGAAGTCAAAAAAGTAAAATAACAAATGCTTAGTTTTGCCAGATAAATTAAAACTATCGATTATGCTTTTCAAATTAGAAACCGAGAACTACAAATTCAACCAACATAAAAAGTGCGAGTTTTTCCCTTGCCATAAAACCAGCAACGAAGCTGAGTTTAATTGTCTGTTCTGTTACTGTCCCTTGTATATGCTAAAGGATCAGTGTGGGGGGAATTTTAAGTACACCAATAATGTGAAAGACTGCAGTGATTGTTTGGTGCCGCATTCGAAAAAAGCTTACGACCATGTAATGAGTAAAATGAGCCTGGTGACCAAGATAGGGAGCGAAAGAGAATAAAAACGAGTAATGCCGTTTGCTACTCAAAATGCGCCTTCAGGACTTTCAGCCCCAAAGTCGCTTTGTATATATAACTTAATTAATGGTTTAATTAACGGAGATGTGCCATATTACATCTCCGAAATGCCCTTTTGTTAAGGTAAAGGTTCATTCGAGGTAGGTATATCCATAAAGTCCGGATCGGTAATTAGAAAGAAATTCTTTTCCTTCAGTTAAGGATATTTTCCCGTTTTTCACCGATGATGTAACCCAGGTTTCTACCGCTCTCACCAATTTTTTAGGACTGTATTGCACATACTCTAAAACTTCGGCAACTGTTTCCCCATCAATGGTTTTGTTGATTTTGTAGCCATTTTTGTCTACTATAATATGAACCGCATTGGTATCTCCAAACAAATTATGTAGGTCGCCTAATATTTCCTGGTAGGCTCCCACTAAAAATACACCTATGTAATAAGACTCACCTTTTTTCACTGTATGAACGGGAAGGTGATGCGCTAAATTCCTTGTAGAGATAAAACTGTCAATCTTACCGTCGCTATCGCAAGTGATGTCTTGTAAGGTGGCATGCCGTGTTGGTTTTTCATTATGGCGATGAATGGGAATAATGGGGAATATTTGATCAATGGCCCACGAATCAGGTAATGACTGAAAAAGTGAAAAGTTACAAAAATACTTATCAGACAACAACTTGGGCAGACTGTTGAATTCATCCGGGATATGCTTTAAGTTCTGCGACATCTTATAAATACCGGAAGCAATGGACCAGAATAGTCTTTCCACCTGTGCTCTGGTTTTTAGGTCTAATAAACCCAGGCTAAAACGATCTAAAGCTTCCTCGCGAACAGATTGTGCATCGTGCCAAACTTCTAACATTTTGGTTTGATTTAAAATCTGCCAGGAGTGGTATAATTCTTTCACAAGCTCGTGATCATTCTCGTCAATTTCATTTTCTTCGGGCCAATGAGGCACAGAGGTTGACTCTAACACTTCAAATACCAACAATGAATGATGAGCCGTTAAAGAACGACCCGATTCGGTAATGATATTCGGGTGAGGAATTTTATTTTTGTTACTGGCATCCACCATGCACGAAATAGCGTCATCGACATATTCTTGAATTGAATAATTTACACTGCTTTCACTATTGGCAGATTTAGTACCATCGTAATCTACACCGAGCCCCCCACCAATATCTACAAAATCAACCTTAAACCCAAGGCTATGAATCTGCACATAAAATTGGGCTGCTTCGCGCAAGGCGATTTTTATGCGCCGTATTTTTGTTACCTGGCTACCTATATGAAAATGAACCAATCGCAGGCAGTCTTGCAGCCCGTTTGCGTTCATGAAGTCAAGGGCTTCAAGTAATTCGCTGGCTGTTAATCCAAATTTGCTCACATCGCCTCCCGAGCTTTCCCATTTGCCCGAACCCGAGCTTGACAGTTTAATGCGAATACCAATGTTAGGACGGATTTTTAAACGTTTTGCAATATCTGCAATGATTCGCAATTCATTCAGTTTTTCAACTACCAAAAATATATTCCGCCCCATCTTCTGCGCTAACAGTGCCAGTTCCACATAATCCTCATCCTTGTAGCCATTGCAAATAATTATGGAATCGCTATTTACGCTGGTGGCAATAACGGCATGTAATTCTGGTTTTGAGCCTGCTTCGAGCCCCACATTAAATTTGCGGCCGTGACTCACAATTTCTTCAACCACAGGTTGTGTTTGATTTACCTTGATGGGGTACACCACGAAATTATCGCCAGTGAAATCGAACGCTTTTCTCGCATTCTCAAAACAGTTGGTCATTTTTAAAATACGATTGTCCAAAATATCCGGAAAACGAAGTAACACCGGAGCATTTACATCTCGCAGTTGTAACTCGTCAATCACCTCTTTTAAATCCACCTTAACACCATCCTTATTTGGGCAAACAGTTACGTTTCCTTTATCATTGATAGAAAAATAATTAATTCCCCATCCTTCTATATTGTATAACTCTTTCGAGTCTTCAACGGTCCACTTTCTCATCCTAAAATACAGTCAAACAACAAAAATACTATTTATAAATCAAGCTTAATATCTGATATATGAGTTTGGCAGCCAAAAAATCGGGTGCTTTGTTTTTCTCATTAGGACATAGTTCTACTATGTCGAACCCTACAATATTAAACCCTTCGGCTACTGTTTTTACCATCGATAGCACATCGTAATATAATAATCCATCTGGCTCAGGGGTACCTGTAGATGGCATTATTGAAGGGTCGAAAACATCTAAGTCGATGGTAATATACACATTTTTAGACATTTGCTTTAAAACGTCTTTTTGCCAATTCTTATTCTTTCGCAATTGATGTCGAAAAAACATTTTTTCTGCATCAACATAAATGCTTTCATCTTCGCACATGCTTCTAATGCCTACCTGAACTATCGGAGCTACTTCTTTTGCTTTGTACATGGCGCAGGCATGGTTGTATGCCGAACCTTCGTAGGATTTTCGTAAATCGGCGTGGGCGTCGAACTGTAAAATAGTAACATCCTTATAGTGGTTGGCGATAGCATTAAATGCTCCAATACTTACAGAGTGTTCTCCACCAACCAAAACAGGAAATTTGCCATCGTTTAAGATTTTGGTTATGGCGTGCTCAACAGACAAACTCATATCTTCCGGAGTACCATTATTGGTAACGGCAGGCATGGTGAAAATACCTTTCTTTGAAACGTCGGTCATGGTTTCTATATCCAGCATTTCAAGGGTTCCTGAAGCTTCAATTATGGCTTCAGGCCCTTTGTCGGCACCTTTTATCCAGGTGCTTGTACCATCGTAAGGGACAGGCAATAGCGCAATTGCTGCTTTTTTGTAATCTAAACAATAACCATCTTCGCCACAAAAATATTTGGTGTAATCCATGATAAAAATTTAACTCAAACGGTTTTTATAATCCTCGTACGAAAAATGTTTTACCGCTCGGCATTTCTCAGTTTCTTCATTGTAAATATAAATTGATGGTAAACGAACACCATTAAAAGTGTTGTTTTTTACCATAGTATAATGGGCCATATCTCCAAATATTAAACGGTCACCCAAGGTTAGCGGACGGTCAAAGCTATAATCCCCTATCACATCTCCGGCCAGGCATGTGACTCCTCCCAATCGGTAGGTATGTTCTTTTATATGAGCTTCTTCTGCATTTAATACGTAAGGACGATAAGGCATCTCCAGTACGTCTGGCATATGGGCCGTTGCCGAGGTGTCCAGAATAGCAATATTCGTCTCGTTATATATAACGTCTTCAACTGTGGAAACCAATACCCCGGTATTTAAAGCAATGGCTTCTCCTGGTTCTAGGTAAACTTCAAGCTTATGTTTCGATTTGAATGCTTTGATGATTCTTATTAATCTTTCCAGGTCATAATCCGACCTGGTAATATGATGACCTCCGCCAAAATTAATCCATGACAAACGCTTGAATAAAAAACCAAATTTTTCTACTACTACGGCTAATGTTCTTTCCAGTGCATCGGCATTTAATTCGCATAGATTATGAAAATGCAAGCCTGTTATCCCATCAATATCGTCGATATGGTTCAATAGGTTTTTCAGGGTGGTGCCCAGACGACTATATTTACCGCTAGGGTCGTAAATAGGTGTATCTGTTTCTGAATGCTCCGGATTAACACGAATGGCGGTTTGGATATTCGGATATGCAGTCAATAGGGGTTTGAAGCGTTTGAATTGACCTGGACTGTTAAATACTATGTGGTTGGCAAGTTTAACATGTTCTTCCATATCCTTATCGGAAAAGGCAGGCGCATACACATGCAATTCGCCACCGTACATCTCATGTCCCAGTTTCGCCTCACTCACTGAACTGGCAGAAGTTCCGGGCAAATATTTTCGAACCAAGGGAGCCAGGCTCCACATGGCAAACCCTTTAAAGGCTAACAGAATTTTACATTCAGCTTTTTCCTGTACGTATTTTAACAACTGGAGATTACGCTCCAGTTGTGTTTCGTTTACTACGTAACAGGGTGTTTGTAAATCTGCTAACTCATTTTTAGCGAAATTTATTCCACCGAATTGCTCCATTCCTCAACATGCCAGGGTAAACCATATTTATTTAAATCCTCCATAAAAAGATCAGGATCAAGTTGCTCCATATTAAACACACCTTGTTTTTTCCAATGACCTTCTAGTATCATTTTGGCACCAATCATGGCAGGCACACCAGTAGTGTATGATACAGCTTGCGAACCAACTTCTTTGTAGGTTTGGGCATGGTCGCAAATATTGTAAATAAATTTGCGAACATTCTTGCCATCTTTGATGCCTTCGATAACACAACCTATGGATGTTTTTCCGGTATAGTTAGCTGCTAAACTGCCAGGGTCGGGCAACAGTGTTTTTAAGAATTCCAAAGGAACTACTTTCTGTCCTTTGTAATCGACCTCGTCAATACGATCAAACCCAAGGTTCTGTATAACACGTAAATGCGTCAAGTACTCCTCGCCAAAGGTCATCCAAAAACGAATGCGTTTTAATCCCTTTATATTCTGACATAACGACTCCATTTCTTCGTGGTACATCAAGTACATTTTGCGTGTACCTACACCCGGGAACTCAAAATCCTGATTAACAGAAAGTGGATCTGTGCTTTTCCATTCTCCCTCCTGCCAATAACGGCCCCGTGCAGTTATCTCTCGAATATTTATTTCAGGATTAAAGTTGGTTGCGAATGCCTTGCCGTGATCACCTCCGTTACAGTCTACAATATCTATGTGGTGAATTTCATCGAATAAGTGTTTTTGAGCATAAGCACAAAACATGTTGGTAACACCTGGATCAAAACCGCTTCCTAGTAAAGCCATTAAGCCGGCTTCTTTAAATTTATCCTGATAGGCCCATTGCCATTTGTATTCAAACTTGGCTTCATCCTTAGGTTCATAGTTAGCTGTATCAAGATAGTGCACGCCGGTTTCTAAACAAGCATCCATAATAACTAGGTCTTGATAAGGTAATGCTACATTTATAACCAACTGCGGGTTGTGTTTTCGAATCAACGCAATCGTATCTTCTGTTCGATCTGCATCTAGGGCTTCAGTGATAATTTCCTTTCCCAATTTGTCTTTTACAGATTTTGCGATAACATCGCATTTGCTTTTGGTACGGGAAGCCAAAATTATTTCTCCAAATACCTCAGGAAGAGCGGCACATTTGTGTACCACAACATTACTAACTCCTCCAGCTCCAATAATGAGAACCTTGTTCATTTTTTTTTAGTTATAAAAAGTAAAAGATAGAGCAGATTACGCTTTAGTCCTACTCACGAAAAACACTTGTAATTAGCATGTTTTCAGAAATGTATGTGTTGTTTTAGATTCTGAAAAAAATGCTGACAAATGTACTAAATTTTGTGATTGAAAAAACAATAAGGAAAAAAACTTTTGCCGACAGTACGCAGGACTACATTAATTTTAAAAAAGAGAAAGCTAAGTATTGGTTATAAATTGCCGATTTGCCGGTTAGCAAGATAGCCTTTGAAACCAGGGTTATCGCTCCGTTGATTACAAATAATATGGGAGCTTCTCATCTATCTTTGGATGGAGAGCCTTGCATACCAATATTTCATAATTACGACCTTTCATCTATTATAATTAGTGATTTGTTAGTAGTGTGTTCAATAAATTTCGTTGAGAAATTCAAAGCCTAATAATTGATGGGATTTAATGAAATCGATACATTCCGGCATTTGTGGTTTTTTTCAACAGCACGGTATAGCAGTAAAAGGCCTGGCGTAGTAGGAAAAAAACTTACTTGTAAGATAGAAATAGTGCATCCAATCATGTCTGTTTTATACGAGTGAATAATACTCATGAATCTTTATGGATTGTAGTAGCAGGAGATTCTTGGAATGTGAAACAAAACCAATGTTCTAATTAAGCTTTATTATCTCTTGGTATATAACTGTGCCTCATTAACAATTAAGGGCACACTTCAAATAAGTCTTACATCAGCCGCTTACATCATCCGTTTTTAAGGGTTTTTAGCCATGCGGATTATCCTACTAAAATCTCACATTGGGAAATAAGTTCAATAATGGCGCATTTGTGCAATTGAATGATACAGGTTTATTATTCAGACTTCTTTCCATCGCATAATTTTAACATTATTCAACAAACCTTAACAAGGTTAAGAAACTGGTTGAATAGGTCTGGCAATATCCTTCAGTTAAGGTTGGATTCTGATCTTGTGTATTATGTTATTGTAAATAAATCTTAATTAATGACTTACTAAATTTTAATTACATGAAAAAAAACCGAAAGAATGTAAAAATTCTGAACCTTTTAAATACCCAGTATTTAAAAATAGCAAGTTTAACTTGCCTTGGGCTCTTTATGGGTTTAGGAACGCTAGTGGCAAAGAATGGGTTGCATAATATAGGAGCTGCAACTGAAATGCAGCAAACTAAAGACCATACTGTTACGGGAGTGGTAACAGATGAAACAGGAAGCCCACTTCCCGGTGTAACTATTATAGTGAAAGGAACAACCATGGGTATCATAACAGATATGGATGGTAAATATTCTTTAACAAACCTAAATGGTACAGAAACCTTAGTGTTTTCGTTTGTAGGTATGCTTTCCGAAGAAGTAGCCATCGAGAACAAAACAATCATTAATATCCAATTGATTCCTGATGCGATTGGTATCGAAGAGGTAGTTGCTATTGGATATGGTGTGCAAAAAAAGCGAGATGTTTCTTCCGCAATTGCTTCTGTTGATGCAGAGGTATTTAAGGATAGACCTGTAGCTAACTTTGCGCAAGGGATAAGTGGTAGTGTAGCGGGAGTTTCTGTATCACAAACCAATGGTGCTCCCGGTGGAGGTAGTAATATTGTTATTCGTGGTCTTTCTTCTGTAAATGCATCCAATGCCCCTTTGTATGTGCTAGATGGACAACCTTTGCCTGCTGGATTTAGTGCTTCGGAATCGCCAATTAACTTTATTAACCCGGATGATATTCAATCGATAGAGATTTTAAAGGATGCGGCCTCAAGTGCTATTTATGGTACGCGTGCAGCTAATGGTGTTGTTTTAATTACTACCAAATCGGGGAAAAAAGGTAAAACTAAAGTCAGTGTTTCTTTAAAACGAGGCGTTCAAGAAGTACTACGCAAGTATGATGCATTAAATCGTGATGACTTTTTACAGTATTACGAAGATTCCAGAGCAAATGCCTATCTGGTGGAAGATCCAAATTTAGGTTCTGATGATCCAAACGCACCATTATGGTCACGTTTAGACTCTGATGAAACACGAATTGCCAATTGGATGGAGTATTCTCGTCATGCATCAGCTATGCAAAGCCCTACAAGTAAGCACTACAGATGGATTACAGTATCAGACGAGTTAAAAGATATGCCCTATGATACCGATTGGCAAGATGAGTTCTTTGGAACAGGTAGCGTAACGGATGCGCAAATTTCTTTTTCCGGCGGTACTGATAATTTAACATATTACGTTTCGGGAGGTATATACTTAAATGATGGTATGATAAAAAGTACCGGGTATGATCGGTATGGATTCCGTTCTAAGATCGAACAGAAAGTAAACAACTGGTTGACGATTGGACTGAACCTTGCTCCAACTATTGAAAAAACCGATGTGCTTCACAATTCAACATCAACCAGTGGATCGAACAACCCTCTTCTTGTAGCTGCACAACTTGCTCCCATTTTTCCTACGCATAACGAAGATGGTACTTTCTACCGCACAGGCATGGAGCTAAACAGCCCATGGGACTGGAACGTCGCGTTTTTGGCCAACCCATTAACCTTTGCGGATGTAACGGATCAACGTAAGACGGCACGATTAAATTCTAAGTTTTATACCGATATTACCTTGATGAAAGATTTGGTTTGGAAATCATCTTTCAATCATAATCTTAACTATAGAGAACGTAATTTCTACTTGCCAAGCTTTGTGCCAACAAGTAGTAAAAAAACGCAGCCTAACGAGGGAAGATTCGAGTATAGTAGTAGCCAATACTGGGATGTGCAGTCTTTTTTAACTTATAAAAAAAACATTGGAAACCACTCCATTTCAGCTATGGCCGGTTTCTCTATGGAAGAGTCGAGTTACAACTCGGCTTACATCAGAAAGTATGAGTTTGCACAAGATATCATTAATACCCTTAACCAGGGTACATTAGTGAAGGATATGCAAAATGATGCAAGAACAAATAAAAACAGTCAGAGTATGATTGGTTCGTTTGCTCGTGCAAGTTATAACTATGCAAGTAAATATTACTTAACCGCCTCTGTTCGTAGAGATGGTTCTTCTAAATTTGGGCTTGAAAAAAAATGGGCGGTATTTCCATCTTTTTCAGTAGCATGGCGTATTTCTGACGAAAGCTTCTTTAGCCCTCTTAACGCTTTTGTGGGTGATATGAAACTTCGTGCAGGTTGGGGTAAAATTGGTAACTCCGGTATTACTAACTATTTAGCAATAGCAGACCTGGGAAGTGCTACATATCCCTTTGGAGCAGGATCTGATGCTACAACAGGATATTATAATAGTAAAATTCCTAACCCAACATTAGGTTGGGAAACAACTAAAGATTTAAGTTTTGGAGTAGATTTATCCTTATTTGATAGCCGCATTAGTGTCTCTGCGGATTATTTTGAAAGAGATACTGAAGATATGTTGTTCAACCGACCTTTACCTTTAATAACAGGACATAGCAGCGTTATGCAGAATTTAGGTAGCATGACAAATAAAGGATTTGAGTATCTGCTAACCACCCGTAATTTTGAAGGTGAATTTACTTGGACTACTACAGCCACACTTTCTTATTATAGAAATATGGTTACAAATATCGGTTCCGATAAACGTCCTATTGTTAATAATTCAGGTTATACAACAGAAGGTCGTCCACTAGCCGGCCTTTGGGGGGTTCATTCTTTAGGCGCTTACAGCGATTGGGAAGACGTGAAGACAAATCCTATTTATGGCTCAACAAAAACTAATTGGGCTAACCGTTCACAACCGGGTTCACCAAAGAGTGCAGATGTTAACGGTGATGGAATATTGGATGATTCTGATAAAACCGTATTAGGTAATGCAACACCCGATTTTATTTGGGGTTTATCTAATATCTTTTCATATAAAGGTTTTGATATGTCATTTAAGCTTACAGGTCGCCAGGGTGGAGAAAAAATGATGACACAAGATTACAACTTTTTCTTATTCCGCGGGCAAGGACGATCGAACACTACCTATGATTATTTTAACAATTATTGGACAGAAGATAACCCTAACGCTAAATATCCTGCACCAAACCGTAAGTCATATGATTCAAATACCAGGAATCTTACAGGAGGCTTATTGTTTGATGCAAGTTATATACTTTGTGAAAATATTGCCTTAGGTTACACCCTTCCGGGTAAAATAACAAAAAAGGCTTCAATTTCACGTGCCCGCATTTATGTAAACCTGGATAATGCGTTTTTAGTTTCCGATTACCCTGGATATAACCCAATGGGTAACTATAAAGGTGACTCTGCCCTTTCGCAAGGTGTAGATAGAACAGGTGATTATCCTTTGCCAAGAACCTTAACTTTTGGTATTAATCTTGACTTTTAAATCGAAATACTATGTATAAAAATAAAATAAATATATTGATATTATTGTTCACAGTGTTGCTTTTTGGATGCGATGACTTTTTGGACAAGCAACCGGAAGACAAATTGTCGCCTGATGTATACTATAATAATGTGGATGAGTTAAAGACCGGATTAGCTGGTTGTTATAAAGTGCTTCAGGAGGTTTATGATTATGATGGTGGTATGTATGAAAATATAGAAATGGCATCAGACGATGGAAAAGACCGTTATATGGTTGATGCAATTCATACCTTTAAGAAAACCAACGCGAATTCAGCTTCCAGAGTATGGCAGGATAACTATTTAATGATTTACCGTTGTAACGTTTTGCTCGGTATCTTGGATAGTTATATTAGCGAAGATAATGCCGAAATATTAGAAGTTGATGCCATGAAAGGGGAGTGTTACTTTTTACGTGGACTTGCCTATATGAATTTGGTTCGAACCTATGGAGATGTTCCAAAGGTAGTTAGTGTTTTTGGAGACCCTTCCGATGCATTTGGTATTGGTCGAACCCAGGTTTCAGAGATTTACAGTGATGTAATTATCCCGGATTTCACAAAGGCTGTAGCAATGTGTTTTGAAAAAGGTGCCAGTCAGCTTAGTGGTGAAGAAGCGCGTGCCCATAAAGGAAGTGCGTTGATGGGGTTGGCCAAAGCACAAATGGAAATTCGGGACTATTCTGCAGCGGAAGCTACCTTAAAAAGAATGATTGTGGATAAGGAGGTTGGGGAGTATGGTTTAATGGATAACTTAACCGAAGTATTTGACCCAGCTAATAAGTTCGGTAAAGAATCACTTTTTGAGGTGAACTTTAATGTCGCGGCAGGCCAACCTTCATGGTATTTTAGAAACATGACCAATGATATATCTTACGTAATAGGTACAACATATACCAATGTTTTTATGGTAACACACGACTATCTTCAAGAACTTCATGATGCGGGAGATTTTGAACGTTTAGACTTATCTGTTGATTCCGGTTATGTTGAAGGAGCTACTCCTGAATATCAGGCGTTTCCTAAAAAGATGGCTCCGGATAGAGCTGGAAGGGTTGCTGTAAAAGATTTAGGCACAGATTACAACTTTATTGTTTTCCGCTATGCTGATGCGTTGTTAATGTATGCAGAATGTTTAATGAACAACGGTAAAACAAGTGATGCTATTCCTTATGTAAATATGGTAAGGGAAAGATCAAATGCCACACCTCTGGCCGCTGATTTTAATCTGGATATTTATAGGATTTTACATGAAAGAAGGGCAGAGCTTGCTTTTGAGTGCCATCGATTCTGGGACTTAAAACGTACGGGGAAAGCTGTTGAAATTATTTCGGAAGCACTAATGACTGTTACAGGTGAAGATTATGGACAAGAAGATCAACCCATCGAACCTTACCAGTTGCTATTTCCAATTCCTACAGCAGAAATTCAAAAGGACCAAACGCTTCCGCAAAACGCAGGCTATTAATAAGGTAATAATATAATATTATGAAAATGAAACAATTTAGAATTATATCTATGATACTACTTCTGTTTTCGGTGGTATTTGTATCATGTTTAAAGGAGGATATACCTACACCTAAAGTGAATGGCGTAAAGTTTTATATCCTTAATGAAAAGAGTAAATACGAAGAGGTAACTAACCCGGTAAGTGGTGTAAGATATACGGTTGCCGTTGATAGTGATGCTGACATTATTGTGTTTTGGCCCGGATCAGAACGAGAGGTAATGAAAATGGTTGATAATGTGACCGACTCTATAGATATTAATGGCAATCAGGTATTGACGAAAAGTAATTACTACAGTGACTATGGTTTGCTACGAGCAAAAGGCATAAAAACTAGTTTAAATGAAGAAATTGGTTGGAATGCATTGTATACCTATCCGGAATCCGGTACGTTTACAATGACAGTGGTTGCCACCAATCATGGTTATGATTCTTACGAATTTGATCAGAGAACATTCCCATTTGACATTACCATTGAGTAATCAAAGGGAGATTTGAATGATAAAAGGGCTGTCTTAAAAAGTACTAGTGAGACAGCCCTTATTTTTTATCAAAAAAAATAGGGGACAAACCAAAGAATTGGATGGTTTAGTAAGTTAAATCCGGATTATGCATTAGAAAATCTATTACACATTGAAATTGTTTCAAAACAAGACACTCCGCTGCTTCACTTCAACTCACCATA
>NZ_JBNGOS010000036.1:0-70210 GCF_050589685.1 Saccharicrinis sp. 156 | reverse complement strand
TCTGTGTATGTGTTTTTGTACCAATAGGTTCCCTTAAGTTAACGGCTATGGAAAGTAATCGGGACAAGTGATGCCTCATTTCAGTAAAGCCTTGTTTTATTGCACTTTCAATGTTCATGACGAAGGTCTAATGCATAATCCGGGTTTAAATATTTAGTCCCTTAAAATATTGTATGGTTTTCCATCCCAACAAGAATCGGGATGGCTTTTACCTGGCAACATGAAGGTGTTTATTAATGCCTTACGGTATTTCCATATACAACTTATCCTGGCTAATAGACAATGCGTCGGTTATAATGTTGGCTGCGCAATAAAAATTACCCCGTAAATGTGTTTGAATAAAAAATAAATGAACAACAACTAAAAAACACGCTACATTTAATTTACTGTCAACATTTGGTCACCAAAACCCTCCTTCTCTTTTATTGAATCTCATATTCTTCTGAATACCATTACATTGTCTACATTGGCACACTAAATGCTGTCTATGAAAACATGAATTTTGCTTCAAATAGCTGATACAAAAACAAACAGAGGCAAAAGAAAGTAACTGAAGATGAAAGCATTAAAGTTCAAAAGCCGATTAATATTATTATCCATAGGCATTGTTTGGTGTTTACTGGGTATAACAACGAGTACATTTTTTTTATTGAATACAATACATTCCATTGCCACCTTAAAAAACAAGATAGTTAAACCTGAAGCCATTAACGCAACGCGTTACGAAACAGGTAGCTTTAAAGAAAACGAAAACAAATTGAACGACAGGACCCTCTCTGACATCCACAAATCAATAACGTTGATTCATGATTTAAAGTTTTCAAGGAGCACGGGTTACAATAGCAGATTATCAATAGAATTGGACCGATTAGCAGAACACTTTCTTACGCTGGAAAAAATAGAAAAAGAAGAACTGTCAGCGGTTCAAGAGCAAGTTAGACAAAGAACAAGAAAAGTGGAGCAACTAATAAAATTAAATATCCAACACAACAGAATATCAGCAGGTATTCTAATCGCATTTATTTTTTTTCTCGTATCCTTTCTAGGCGTCCTATTGTATTCGGGCTATCTACAAATGTACAAATTAGTGCAGGATAAATATACCTCGACACAAGAGGAAAATATTACCAGCAAACCATGCCAGCGGAGCACAATAAATTCACTGATGGAACATCAAGCATTCGTTGAATCTTATCACAACCGATATCACATTCAGAATATGCGTGATCATTTCCAACTACCATATGGCTAGCAGATATTTAAAATCAATACTATACCATTGAATGTTGAGACATATTACAACAATCACCGAATCACCGCTGAGCTTAAAAATATATTTAGGCAAACATCTTTTACAAAAAGCATACAGTTTTATTAAACCAACCAAATAAGAAATAAATCCAAACTCAACTGAGCCAAGCATGGCATTATTTATAACTCATAACACATATCACATGGAGCAAACAACAAAAAGAACACACAACGCATACGCGTTCCTTATCGGGGTTCTTCTTTTTTTCAGTGGCCAAATTTATTCCCAGTCCTATGGCGGTGTATTTAACAATCAATCGTTCGGCCGAAGTTACACGATTAAACCTTACGAGAAACTAAACATTGCTCAGGTTTTTTATAGCGGAAGGGCATACAATATCAATCTAAACAAGGAAGATTTACCCGGAGATATTCGAGTGAAAATTATCAGACCTGACAAAAATATAGTTCTATGGGATAATGCTAAGGACAATTACTCGACCGATATTCGGATAAGTCTTGGAACAACCCAACAAATTAGGATAGAAATAGAACCAAAAAACCCTGAGAATTTTAACGGTGTTAGCAGAAGTTTGGAAGTAATAATAAAGTATTACGATTACGAACAGAATCATGAACAAAATCATGAACAGAATCATGCACAAATACAAAATCCGCCTTCCAACCCTCCTGATTGTTTTAATTAACAACTGCTGTTTTACCTGTAAAAAAATTACTGATCCATTTTATAACAAGCCCTTCAAACACATCATGCCTGCGAACCAACAGATATATAGCAAAACCCGTACGCACTTAAATGATTCAGGGGAGAACGGGTATGTCATTATATGGTCACATCATTGTCACCGTTGCCCATATATTGGCAATAAATAGATTTCGCATGGGGCCTATGGGCTATGGTCATCAAAAACAGAATCACACAACACATATAAAGTAGAAGGCACCATCAAACGTTTTGATGGTGCCTTCAATCTTTAACCAAACCTAACCCTAAACTATGAGTTCTGCAAAGATAATTTTTTATCCAAAAATATCAATAGAAATTTAAAAATTTCCTTCATGTTTGCGTCAATTTTTAACCGGCAAATTCACATAAAATGTGGAGCCAACACCTTCTTCGCTCTCGACCCTAATATTACCCCCGAGCAATTGGGCATACGACCTGGCAATGGCAAGCCCGACACCTAGACCTTCGAATGCTCTTGTATCCGTATTGTCGGCCTGCACAAAACGCTCAAAAACGGCTTCCTGTCTTTCTTTCGGGATTCCGATACCGGTATCCTTTATATAAAACTCTATGGCTGCCCCATTCGCAAGGCAACCCATGTTAATGGTTCCCGATTCGGTATATTTTATGGCGTTTTTTATTAAGTTGCCAAGCATGGAATCCAGCTTGGTGCGATCGGTAGAGATATTTTTTGCGGTGACCGGCAGCAGTCTGTCAACCATCAGCTTCAGCCCCTTCTTCCGGGCTTCCGGTCCATAAAGGCCCATTAATCCTTCAACGCACGCATTAACATCGGTATCATCCACTTTAAGATAAACTGTCCCGGATTCAATTTGAGAGATCTCCACAATATCGTTTACGGTATTTAACAGGCGCTGCCCACTTTGATGAACAACCTGGATAAAACTCTCTCTATCTTCGGTATCCAAACCGGGCTGTAAAAGCATATTGGTTAATCCCAGAATGCCGTTCATCGGGGTTCGAATTTCGTGGCTCATATTGGCCAGGAAGGACGTTTTCAGCCTGTCGCTTTCCTCGGCTTTTTCTCGTGCTTTAATGAGTTCCTTCATTCTGTTAGTTCGGCCTAATTCGCCGGAAATCAAATCTGAGAGCACATTTAACATTTTGATATCATCGTCTATCCACGTTTTTTTGCGCTTAACCGAACTAAAAGCGACAAAACCATTGAATTGCTTTTCATAAATCAATGGTATGGCAAGAATTGAAGCAATACCAAATTTTTGAAGAATATTTCGTTCTGCTGCCGCTTCACGCGGTAAATATGCAATGTCCTCATAATTTATTAATTCATACCTATACAATTTATCCATCCCCCATTGAAATAAAACAGCGGGCAATTGCTGAAGATGATTGATCTGAGGCTCGATTCCTTCGTTGCACCATTCATGCGTATTACTCACCACGGTTCCATTGTTTTCATACCGGCACACATGAATCCGGTCAACCTGGGTAAACAAACCTACTTTGTCTAAGGCGGAATTAATCAACTCATCAGTTTCCAAATAGCTGCCACGGACAAACTGGTAAGAGATATCTTTAAATATCTCCTCTATACGTATGCGATTTATAAGTTGTAACTTATTATTTTTTCTTTCGGTAATATCATGGGAGACCGACAGTATTCCAACCGGGATTTGATTTTTATCCCGTATAAATGACGAAACGATTTCCACCCATATTAACGCACCATTTTTTTTGAGAAACTGTGCTTCCAACACAATGTTTTTCACGTCTGCCTCTCCGCTGAGCACCATCTGCTTTCTCTCTTCAAAAACAGGGACAATCTTTTCCATCGATTCAGGATGAACAATCCCGCTAAGCCCTATTTTTAGATATTCATCCGGCGAATAACCTAAAATACGCTCAACCGATGGGCTCACATAGGTCAGGTTCAGGTCCATATCCAAAACCGTAACCACATTTCCCATATTATCTGCAATCAGGCGGTATTTCTTTTCGCTTTCTTTCAGGGCTTGTTCCGAAAGTTTCCGCGGAGTAATATCCTGGATTTGAGCGATAGCATATTTAGGGCGACCATCGTCGTAGCTCACCATTGAAAGGTTAAGCATGGCCCATATCACCGTTTCGTCCTTGCGGATATACCGTTTTTCGGTTTGAAATTTACCTATTCCACCATTCCATAACTGACGGACATGGTTTAAACCGGAATCCCAATCTTCGGGATGGGTAATACTTTGAGAATCCAGGCTTAGAAGTTCTTCTTTTGAATAGCCCAGCATATTGCAAAAGGCTTTGTTTACGTTAATAAAATGCCCATCCGGTTTTACAAGGGCCATGCCGATGGGCGAGTTTTGCATTACCTCCCGAAACAATTGCTCGCTCTCAAACAGCACATTTACGGAATGTTTCCTTTCCGTGATGTCATTCGTAAAACTTACAATTTGTCCACCATTTAAATCAAGATGGTTAGTACTGACTTCAACATCAATAATACTCCCGTCTTTTCGACGATGTTTGGACTCAAAACGTTCACCCCCATTTTCTCTCATCCTTTGTAAATGAGCCAATGTATCTTCGGTATTTTCCAGGGCATCCAAATCGGAAATTCGCATCTTTAGTAACTCCTGCTCGCTGTAGCCACTCATTTGGCAATAGGCTTTATTCACTTCCAGCAACCGTCCCTGCATGTCTGCCCTCCAAAAACCATTTAATGTTGATTGGAGAATGGCTTTTCGTTGCTCTTCTTTCAATTCGAGAACTTCTGTTATTTGTTTTTGCTCTAAAACATCCTTTTCATATTTGGTTTTCAGAACCCGGTTCTCCTTCTGTAATTTTTGTAACTCCAGGATGAGTTCTTCTTTTGATGTTTTCAGATCGTACATGCGATTTTATTTTGCCGTGCTCTTGACAGAAGAAGCAACCTACAGTTCGCTTCAGACCGGTAAGGGTTGCTTTACCTTAAGCCTCTCAACGAATCGAACTCGCCGGTCTCCCATCTTAAAATGGTGCTAGTTATTAATTCCGGCGCGAATTTACCAAAATCATAATAATTGCCAAAGATAGAATCCGCAAGCACTTTAATTCATTACCCTGCAGAACCCGCCCGTCAGCTATGTTTAACCCGCAATATGCATTAGAAAATCTATTACACATTGAAATTGTTTCAAAACAAGACACTCCGCTGCTCCACTTCAACTCACCAGAACGATGCTCACGAAAGTAATCGGGACAAGTGATGCCTCGTTTCGGTAATGCCTTGTTTTATTTTACTTGCAATGCTCATGACGAACCTCCAATATATAATCCGGGTTTAAAAGTGCAGTTTATTGGCAAAAACACGACTACATTGTCATGGAAAAGTTCGATAAAGACGCTATTGCCGACGGATACGAGATTTCTTTTGTTCTGCAAGAAATTTCGAGGGTTAAGAAAGAAAAGGAAAACGTGAAGAAAGAACTGGCCAGGCTGAAGTGCAATAAGCTGAAGCCCCAATAACTAAAAACATTCTAATGCACCCTTATATGGAAAAACAGGTTCACACAAGGCATATAAAGTAGAAGGCACCATCAAACGTTTTGATGGTGCCTTCAATCTTTAACCAAACCTAACCCTAAACTATGAGTTCTGCAAAGATAATTTTTTATCCAAAAATATCAATAGAAATTTAAAAATTTCCTTCATGTTTGTGTCAATTTTTAACCGGCAAATTCACATAAAATGTGGAGCCAACACCTTCTTCGCTCTCGACCCTAATATTACCCCCGAGCAATTGGGCATACGACCTGGCAATGGCAAGCCCGACACCTAGACCTTCGAATGCTCTTGTATCCGTATTGTCGGCCTGCACAAAGCGCTCAAAAACGGCTTCCTGTCTTTCTTTCGGGATTCCGATACCGGTATCCTTTATATAAAACTCTATAGCTGCCCCATTCGCAAGGCAACCCATGTTAATGGTTCCCGATTCGGTATATTTTATGGCGTTTTTTATTAAGTTGCCAAGCATGGAATCCAGCTTGGTGCGATCGGTAGAGATATTTTTTGCGGTGACCGGCAGCAGTCTGTCAACCATCAGCTCCAGCCCCTTCTTCCGGGCTTCCGGTCCATAAAGGCCCATTAATCCTTCAACGCACGCATTAACATCGGTATCATCCACTTTAAGATAAACTGTCCCGGATTCAATTTGAGAGATCTCCACAATATCGTTTACGGTATTTAACAGGCGCTGCCCACTCTGATGAACAAGCTGGATAAAACTCTCTCTATCTTCGTTATCCAAACCGGGTTCTAAAAGCAAGTTGGTAAATCCCAGAATGCCGTTCATCGGGGTGCGAATTTCGTGGCTCATATTGGCCAGGAAGGACGTTTTCAGCCTGTCGCTTTCCTCGGCTTTTTCTTTCGCTTTTAAAAGCTCTACGTTTTGTTTTTTTAGTTTTCGTTCGCTTTCCACCAGTGCAGTAACATCTTCTTTTATTGCCAGATAATGAATTATTTCCGAATCGTCATTTTTTATGGGTGTTATGGTGGCTTGTTCGTAAAAAAAGTCGCCGTTTTTTTTCTTATTGTAAAACACCCCTTTCCAGGTCTTACCCGAGGAAATGGTTTTCCACATTTCGGCATGGTATTCCTGCGTATGTTCGACTGCCCTTAAGAACCTTGGGTTTTCCCCCCGCACTTCTTCCGAAGCGTAGCCGGTTACTTCCGCAAACCTGGGATTGACATACTGGATATCTCCGTTTGCGTCCGTGATCATTATCATGTTTGCACTTTGCTCCACTGCCGTTGTAAGCTTCAATATTTCTGCCTGTACTTTTTTTCGCCATCTGATATCGCGAACCGCTATCACCCGAGCTTCAGATTCGCCTCCATCCTCCACGATATATCTCCCTTCGATTTCGATCGGGATGATTGAACCATCTTTCCTAATCATCTCAATTTCGTACGGGGGTGCATGCCCTTTATTGATGTTTTTATAAACAACAGGATGGTACTTCACCGGAACAACCATTTCTATCACATTTTTCCCTATTAAATCTTCATAGGTGTAACCACTGAGTTTTGTAAACGAATTGTTCGCATCGAGAATAATTCCGTTGTCGGTTATTAGGATTCCTTCAAACGTAAGGTTCGATAGTTTTTTGAATTTTTTCTGGTTTTCTTCCGCGTTTTGTTTGGCCTCAATGAGCTCTTTCATTCTTTTTGTCCGGGCTAATTCGCCGCAAATCAAATCTGCCAGTGTCCTTAGTATCTTGATATCAATCCCGAGCCATTTTTTTTTGGTTTTAACTGAATAGAAACTAATAATTCCCTGGAGTTGTCCCTCATGAATCATTGGTATCGAAAGAATTGAAGCCACATCCATTTTTTCAAGAACATATCGCTCGTAGGCAGCTTCTGCAGGCAAATCTGCAATATCCTCATAATTTATAATCTCAAACCTCTTCATTTTGTCTGTCCACCAGGGAAAGGTATCAACCTGTAATTGCTGAAGGTCATTGATTTGAGACGTTAATCCTTCTCTGTTCCATTCATGCGTATTGCTTATCAGGCTTCCATTTTCTTCGTACAGGAATACAAAAACCCGGTCAACCCGGGTAAACATCCCTATTTTTTTTAGGGAGGCTTTAATTAATTTATCGCATTCCTTATAGCTGCCGCGCACAAACCGGTAAGAGATATCATTGAACAATTCCTCCATCCGGACACGGTTCTTGAGCTGCATCTCATTTTTTTTAATGTCGCTAACTTCGTGGACCGAACCGATTACCCCAATTATATTATTATTAATCTCCCGCAGCGGGCAATAATCAGTCACACCCCATCCGGATTTACCCGAGCCGGGCACTTCGTAAGGGTAGTAGGGAGTAGTTACTGTTTCTCCGCCCATGGCCTTTAGAAAAAGATCATATACACCCTGCTCTTTTAGAAATGGGAATAATTCAAGTGGATGTTTCCCTATTGCTTCTTCTTTTGCTATGCCACTGATTTTTTCCATGGCAGGATTCCATAAAACATACCTGGCATCCAGCCCGCATACCAGCAATCCACTTTGGGTATTGTTGATTATTTGCTGGTAAAACTGTTCAGACCCCAACAGCAACTGTTCCGCTTTTTTCCTTTCGCTAATATCATGGGAGACAGACAAGATACCAACCGGTTCCTGGTTATTATCCCTTATAAATGACGAAACAATTTCTACCCAAATTAACGTGCCATCTTTCCTAAGAAATTTTGCCTCCAACTTAAGGCCTCTTTCAAAGTCTGCCTCCCCGCTGAGCGCCTTCTGCTTTCTCTCTTCAAAAACGGGGACTATTTTCTCCATCGATTCGGGATGAACAATCCCGCTAAGCCCTATTTTTAGGGACTCATCCGGCGAATAACCTAATATACGCTTAACCGATGGACTTACATAGGTCAGGTTCAGGTCCATATCCAAAACCGTAACCACATTACCCATATTATCTGCAATCAGGCGGTATTTCTTTTCGCTTTCCTTCAGGGCTTGTTCCGAAAGTTTCCGCGGAGTAATATCCTGGATTTGAGATATTGAAAATTTAGGTCTGCCATCGTCGTACCTTAGCATTGAAACATTAAGCAGCGCCCATATCACCGTTTTGTCTTTGCGGACATACCGTTTTTCGGTTTGAAATTTACTTATCGTACCATCCAGTATCCGCCGGACATAAATTAAATCCGCATTCAAATCTTCGGGATGCGTAATGCTTTTAAAATCCAGGTTTAGAAGTTCTTCTTTTGAATAGCCCAGCATATTGCAAAAGGCTTTGTTTACATCCATAAAGCGCCCTTCCGGTTTCACAAGGGCCTTGCCAATGGGCGAGTTTTGTATTACCTCCCGAAACATTTGCTCATTTTCAACCAGTTGATTTAGGGCTTGTTTCCTTTCCGTGATGTCATTCGTAAAACTTACAATTTGTCCGCCATTTAAATCCAGATATTGCGTGCTGACCTCAACATCAATAATACTCCCGTCTTTTCGGCGGTGTTTCGACTCAAAACGATCACCCCCATTTTCTCTCATCCTTTGCAGATGAGCCAATGTATCTTCGGTATTTTCCAGGGCATCCAAATCGGAAATTCGCATGTTTAGTAACTCGTGCTGGCGGTAGCCACTCATTTGGCAATAGGCTTTATTCACTTCCAGCAACCGTCCCTGCATGTCTGCCCTCCAAAAACCACTTAATGTCGATTGAAGAATAGCCCTGCATTGCTCCTCTTTCAATTCCAGGCTCTCTGTTTTCTGTTTTTGTTCTAGGGCTTCCTTTTCATATTTGGTTTGCAGAACACGGTACTGTTGCTGTAATTTTTGTAACTCAAGGATGAGTTCTTCTTTTGTTGTATTCAGATAGTCCATGGGATTGTATTTTAGCGTTGTCCAAGCCGGAAGAAGCAACCAACGTTTCGTGCCAGTCGTCCAACGTGAGACTTAGGTTTTACATTTTGCATTCAATTTAACAAGAACGTCCTAATTACCATAAAAAATGTCCAAGGGCGTTGACTCCCTGACCCGTTTAAGCGCCCATTGGCTTTGTTTAATGCCAGGATACTTCAAACCGCACGTGCTCAACAAACTACGTAATCAAAATCCTTACTATTCCTCCCGGACCACCTAACCCGCTAACCACATCTTCAGCTGTTGGAGAGGGATCTGAAATGTGTCTATTTTGGATTTTTTTCGTCTGCTTCAGCAATCAATAATTCTCATTTTTCTCCTTTTAACCTAGTTAATGAAAGCTATCCGGAAAGGCATCAACCGCTGCCTTACCAGCGCAATCTCTGCTCCTAATGTTGGAAAAAAAATCCTCAATTAGTCATATCCAATCACTTTATTTTCTGTTTTTTGACAATTTGTATAAATCATTATTTGAAATACGTTTGTATTAATATCAATGATTCAGCTTGAAGGATAGTTTTTGAATTGTATTGATTGCAGCCTGCTCTTAGCTTATTTCTTTAACATCCCTCATGGCAAATAACGTTTGTACGGTAACAATGTTGAGCATACGGTTTAATGCCAATAAGCGTAAAGCCTTCAATTTTTAGGGATTTTAAAGATTTGCTTCCCTATCAACAATTAGGCAAATAGTTTTGTTTAGCACTACTCTTTGATGTTTTATTATACCGCACTGAAGTTGCATACGGGGCACGAATTTATTTTGTTTTTTTTTTGGGGGGGGGCAAACCCTAATGCCCTGTGGGCAAACAGGGATGTTTTTGTAAGCACATTGGCGCGCCTTTTTATCGCATTTTTCTTGCGCAGGCTTGCCAATGCGTTTACAAATAGTGGGCTATTGCGTTAGCTTCTCACGGTTTTGCCTAATGCTTCTAACAGCTGAGGATTATCTTCTAATCCAATCTTTGCTACTGCGTAGAACTCGCTCATCCAATCATCTATCTTGGCAAATGCCGCATCTTTGTTTTTTGTTGCGTCTTGCGATTCTCCTTTTTCTTTAAGGTACTCTGCCCTGGCAGCTTTCAAGTCAGAAATCATTGTGCTGGCAGCTGTTAGATCATCAACTGATATCTTTAATCTGGCTAATTTGCCCTGGATAGCCGTATCAGTTGATGCAACGCTATAGAATTTATTTGCAGCTTCTAACCATTTCATATAAGTGCGAGGCATTGCACCTGAAATGGATAATTTATCTGCTGTTAAAGGATCATTGCGGAACACCACTTTTGCTTTCTTGCGATGAATATTAAAGGTATCTTCCAATTGTTCTTTTTTACCCGAAAAATCTGCATAGGCAGCTGATGTTTCATCGTCTTCTGTTTGGTTTAAGTCGTAAGCCTGTCTTGTTTCTGTTAAGATTGCCTTACCGGCTCCGATAACTGCGGAATCAAAACCTAACTCAGCCATGATTGCTGCGATATCTGTTTGGGATTCTGCATTGTCTAATGCAATTCTGTACTGTTCTAATGTTTCAGCTTCCGAGAATTTTGGTTTAGTTGCCATAAAAATTGAATTTAAAGGTTTATAAATAAAAGCTAATTTTTTTCAACTTACATTTTAACGCCTTCGCCTTACAATTCAATTCCTACGACTCACATTTCCGTTACTTCGACCTACCATTGTATCCCTTCCGCTTACCTTTCTGTTCCTTCGCTTTACCCATGGGCTCCTTCTGCTTACATTTCCATTCCTTCCTGTTGCAGTTCTATTCCTTCCAATTACATTTCAACGCCTTCTCACTACCTCTGTATCAATTGCGGCTACAGTGTTATAATGTTAAATATAACAAATTTTTTTTATATTTATTATTGGTTAGCATTTATAAATTATGCCATACTCTTTGTTTAGGGTTGGATTGTCAATGAAATTAAGTTATCATCCGTAATAGGTATCAGAAATCCTGTTACGCACCTTCAATGTATAATCCGGGTTTAAACCAAAAAAAACGCAAATCCCAAAACTGAGACTTGCGTTTAATTCATGACATCCATTTCGGTTTTCGGGAAACCTAGGCATTCAGTATTTTTTTAACCAGGTCAGCGATCTCTTTACCGTCGGCTTTACCACCCAATTCTTTGGAAGCCATCCCCATAACTTTACCCATCTCTTTTATGGATGCGGCTCCCGATTTTTCAACGATAGCAGCCACCAACTTTTCCAGTTCGGCCCCGGTGATCTGCTCCGGCAAAAACCTGGCAATCACCTCTGCTTCGGCTGTTTCCTTTTCTGCCAAATCCTCACGACCTTGATCCACAAAAATGGCAGCGGCATCTTTACGCTGCTTCACCATTTTTTGCATGATTTTTAGTCCTGCCTCTTCAGTCACCTCTTCACTGGAAGCCGTATTGGCTTCAATCAGTTCTTTCTTTATTCCGCGCAAAGCCTCCAAGGTAACCTTATCCTTGGCTTTCATGGCTGTTTTTATTTCTTGCGATATTTGTTCCAGTAATGTCATCACGCTTATTTTAATTTAATTATAATACCCACTGAATATAGACATCCACTAGCATACTTGCCATTCCCGCTCCACCATATCAGCGTTTGCAATTGGTTTTTTAATGGATTTATCTTATTTCCGACGCAACAAAGCGCTGTCAAACTATACAGATCGTTGATGTGTCGGTCTTATTTGAGTTCCTCACTAATCCACATTATCGTGTAGATATGGATTATCGCGCATAATTTTAGTTTTACCATCCTTGCCTTCCGAGATTGTAAATCTTGAAACCTTATACTGCGAATCATCTCCGTCAGGAATATCGACCTGCTTCGATTTTTTGCGCTTATATGCCGGCACATTTTCAATACGTTCAATATACCTGTCATCCTCCATTTCCTCCGATGAGATAGAAAAACGCTCTCCTATTCCTGTCGATATCCTACTTTGCAAATTCCCCAATGTCAAATCAGGTTCTTTTTCCTCTACCGTTTTTTTTCGGACAGTATCTTTATAAAAAAGATTAATTCTTTCTTCTTTCGCTTTCTCAATAGCATCAAAATCCACGACTCTTGAAGTCCCTTCGTCCGGCTCATCCAGATCGAGCACTACATGTTCTTCATCTGCCATATCCACCACTTCTTCTTCACTCACCTCCCCCTCATCGTCTGCTAAAGAAAAGCGTTGAACTTTCGGCTCGTTTCTCTGGGAAAATTCGGCAATGTTTTTGGTGTTGAAACCGGTAGCTATAATGGTAACGCTAACATTATTCTCCAATTTTTCGTTCGTGCCCGTTCCCCATATGATGGAGGCACTCATCCCCACTGTTTCCTGCACAAAATCGGTTACCTCACCAACCTCGTCCATGGTAATTTCTTCCACGCCCGAAGTAATGTTAAGTAAAATATTTTGTGCTCCACAGATATCATTGCTGTTTAACAATGGCGACTCCAACGCTTGCTGAATAGCCAGCAATGCTCTATTATCGCCGGAAGCAGAGGAACTGCCCATAATGGCCACTCCACTATTTTTCATCACGGTTTCCACATCGGCAAAGTCGACATTTATATAGCCGTGAACCGTAATGATTTCAGCTATTCCCTTGGCTGCGGTTGACAGCACGTCATCCGCTTTGGAGAAGGCATTGGATAGTTTTAGATCACCGTACATCTCGCGCAGCTTCTCATTGTTGATCACCAGGAGCGAGTCCACGTTCTTCTCCATTTCGGCTATTCCATCCAAAGCCTGGTTTATTCTTAATTTCCCTTCGAACTTAAACGGAATGGTAACAATACCGACGGTGAGAATACCCATATCGCGGGCTGCCTTAGCGATAATCGGGGCAGCGCCAGTTCCTGTTCCACCACCCATACCGGCGGTGATAAAAACCATTTTGGTGTTGTCCTGCAATACTTTTTCAACCTCACCGATATTCTCGATGGCCGCTTGCTTTCCTTTTTCCGGTTTGTTTCCTGCACCGCGTCCTTCGGTGAGCGACTCGCCCAATTGAATTTTTATAGGCACCGAGCTATTTTCCAATGCTTGCTCATCCGTATTGCATACTATAAAGTTCACATCTTTAATACCCTGATTGAACATGTGATTTACCGCATTGCTACCACCACCTCCAACTCCAATTACTTTAATAATACAATCGCGGTTTTGAGGTATATCGAAATTCATTAACTCCTCGCTCATGTTTTTTGTTTTTTAGATATCCTGCCCTACAAAGACAGGACACATAACTACATGTTATTATAATATATTCAGGCCTGAGCCAGCTGGCTTAGCAGTTGGCTTAGGCCAGCAGCTATTTGCTACATCTCCACATCTTTCTCGTCAAATATTCCTGCTATGGTCTTTTTAAAACTTCCAAACAGGTCTCCTGTCGTATATTCGGGTTTTTCTCTGCGTTTTTTCTCTTTACGCGGCTGGGATGTCACTTTTCTGCTTTGAACTTCGGCATCTTGAAATTCATCGGAAAACAACTCTTGCTCAACCACCTTTTTAACCGGATTATCCATGGCACTCAACAGCAGCCCGATACTGGTCGAATACATCGGTTTGCCGGCATCTTCCACATTGTTCTCTGCCAGATATTTGTTAGGTATACCAATACGTACCTCGAGTCCTGTGCGGAACTTCACCAGCTGCGGTAGGTTTTTCAACAACGAGCCACCACCTGTTATCACAATCCCCGCACCCAACTTATCGTAAAGCTTAGAAGATTCTATTTGATACATCACATAATCCACAATCTCTTCCATACGAGCTTGGATAATGTATGCCAGCGATTTAAAAGATATTTCCTTGGGCTCCCAACCTTCAATTCCAGGTATGGTAACCACCATATCCTCACGTTCCAGGTCGCCCAAGGCAGAACCAAATTGAGTTTTCAATGATTCAGCTTGTTTTTGCAATACCGCACAACCTTCTTTCACATCTGAAGTTACCACATTACCTCCAAACGGAATTACGGCTGTATGCTGAATGACCCCATCGTAAAATACGGCCACATCGGTTGTACCCCCACCAATATCCACCAATACCACGCCGGCCTCTTTTTCCTCATCTGTCAGCACCGACCGTGCCGAAGCCATTGGTTCCAGGATCAGATGATTCAGCTTTAAACCTACACGGTTGATGCACTTCTCGATGTTATTAACCGAAGCAATCCTTCCCAAAACGATATGATAATTACCCTCTAAACGACGGCCAGACATGCCGATGGGATTTTTGACTCCCGCTTCGTTATCCACCACATAATCCTGCGAAAAAACATGCAAAATATTTTCACCCGCTTCCAAAGGAATCTTGAAGTTATCCTTATATAACTGATCCACGTCGTACTGTGTTATTTCGTGACTCGTTTCTATATATCGGTAACCTCTGTTTCGCAAGCTTTTAATATGCTGACCGGCAATACCCACGTAAACCTCGTGCAATTTAACGTCATATTTGGCCTCTACATTAAAAACCAAATCCTTGATAGCATTCACCGTTTCCTCAATATTAAGCACAACCCCCCTCTTCACACCTGTCGACGGTACTTTTTCTATACCGACAATGTGCATTCTACCGTGCTCAGTTTTTTGTCCAACAACAGCTACAATTTTTGTGGTACCGATGTCGATAGCAGCAATTAAATTGGAAGTATCACTCATATGTTATTTTTTTGTACAAATTATTTGACCTTCGAACTGTAAATTAATCTCTTTGTAATTATTCCACTCCCTGGGATGCAATCCTTTGCGATACAGTGCATATAGATTCCTCATCTTGACCGGATAATTTTCGAGCGACCCCAAATAAATAATTTGATCGCCAACACGGGGAGCCAAAGAGAACTCTCCGTTTTGTTCAACATATACTTGCTCTATTTGCGCATTCCAGAACTCATTTGACTTGATGAATCTTGCAAATTCAATCACCTCAAACAGACTATCCAACTTGTTAACATGTCCGCTTATCACTAATACATGTGCAGCATAGCTATCAAACAAAGGCATTTTTTCACCTTCCTCATCAATGTAATACGAAGAGAGCCCTGAAAACACCCTACATAACGGTTTCCTTTGCTCCAGCCTCACATTCAAATGGCCTCCAACAGTGTAATAGGCCTCACACTCGCTGACTGCCTCATGCTTTTTTATGAAATGCTCAATCTCCTCACAATCTATGGCTTCCAGCTTACCACCTAAAACATTGGGATATTTATTGAGCAGCACATTACGCATTTGGGTTGAGGTAATAAAACCAGCTTCGATGCTGTCGTTGACCACAACATGTATGTCGGAGCAAACCACCTTACTTTTACCATTTGAAACAAAAGCAAAAAGCACGGGAAAGTATGCTATCACCAATCCCCACAGTATCATATTTTTAACTTTAGCTACCATTATCCTCTTACCTACTTCAACCCGTTTAAATATATTTGAATAAACAAAACTTACTTCTATCAAAGCCTGCTTTTTTATAAACAATCGGCAGGTTTTTATTAACGATTAACGAATATAATTTTCCAAAATATGGGAAAGCGTTTCCATGAAATGCATTTACGGGTAAAATCCCGCCTCGATTTTATTTTAAAAACGCAGTAGATTCAACCTCTGTATATCTATAAAAAACAATCTATTCAATTCATTCACTCTGATTGTTACAAAACAATATATTTTAAATTTCACTTTAGAACCTCAACAACCTTATCAATTTCCTTATCGATATCACCGGCACCCATCATTAACAAAACTTCCGGCTTCATTGACTTTATTTCCTTTATCAATTCTTTTTTAATCGTCAACCTTTTCACCGGCAAGTCTACCAAATCCAAAATAAGCTTCGATGTGACCCCCTCCATTGGTTTTTCCCGTGCCGGATAAATATCAAGCATGATGAGTTCATCCAATTTGCCCAGGCTTTGCGCAAACTCTTTATAAAAGTCATTCGTTCTGGAAAACAAATGGGGCTGAAAGACACCCGTCACCTTACTATCCGGGTACAACGCCCGAACGGATCGAATCGTGGCTTTTATCTCTTCGGGATGATGGGCATAATCATCAATCAGCACCAGGTCATCACGTTTAATCCGATAATCGAACCTGCGTCTGATTCCTTTAAATTCAGACAAGGCCGACCTTATCTCCATGCCCGTAGCCCCAACCCAATAGGCTACCGAACAAGCACCCACCGCGTTTTCAACATTGACCAGGCCCGGAACGCCTACTGTAATATCTTCAATCAACACGCCCTGTGCATTCAAATCAAAATGATAAAGACCATCCACCAAACGAATGTTTTCGGCAAAAAAATCCGCTTCTTTATCTTCCAAGGAATAAGTTATATGCTTCACGCCTTCACCTGCCTTAAACGCCAGATCGATCTCCTTTTTGGTAAGCAGAATACCACCCGGCTTCACCAAATAGGCAAATTGCTGAAACGACTCTTTCACCGAACTATCGTTGCCATACACATCCAAATGATCGGCATCTGCACTTGAAACCAAAGCCAAATAAGGCTTCAACCTCAAAAAAGAACGATCAAATTCATCTGCTTCCAAAACCACAAAGTCGGACTTATCCGAAAGCAACAAATTTGTTTTATAGTTCTGGGACACCCCTCCCAAAAATGCACTACAGCCTACATTTGACTGCTTTAACAAATGTGCAATCATGGTTGATATTGTTGTTTTCCCATGCGTTCCGGCCACACAAATACCTTTGTGCTGATGGGTTAGCAACCCCAGCACTTCGGACCGCTTTTTCACGGTAAACAAATGTTCTTTAAAATAAGTCAATTGTTTATGGTCGGGAGACACCGCCGGGGTATATACCACCAATGTGTATACCGGATTTTTATATTCACCCGCTATCAACTCCACTTTATCCTCAAAATGAATTTCAATCCCTTCTTTCTGCAGCTCGCCAATCAAAACAGTTTCTGTACGGTCGTATCCAGCCACCGCATATCCATTGGCCTTAAAGTAACGCGCCAGGGCACTCATGCCAATCCCGCCAATTCCAATTAAATAAACACTATTTACCCTACTAAAATCCATTTTTATCTCTTAACCAACTTACATATTTCTTCTACAATTACTTTAGCGGCATCCGGCATTGCAAATTTTTTAACATTACGTTTCAACCGTTCAAGTTCCTCGTCATTATTTAACAGCGCCAACACTTTTGCCACCAGTTCATCTGACACGTTTTTATCCGCCACTATTTCGGCCGCCCCCTCTTTCACCAATGCCATGGCGTTTTTGGTCTGATGATCTTCCGACACGTTAGGTGACGGCACAAACACCGCCGCTTTTCCCAGCAAGGCTATTTCCGAGATGGACGAAGCGCCTGCCCTGGAAACCACCACATCAGCCAACGCAAATGCTGCTTCCATTCTATCTACAAAAGCCATGATTTTTATGTTCTCATTTTCGGGAACGGCATCCTTTATCTTCCCGTAATAATATTTACCTGTTTGCCAGATCAGCTGAACGCCTTCTTTTTCCAGCCGCCCGTAGCCTGCCTCAATCCCTTCGTTGATTGTCCTGGCTCCCAGGCTTCCTCCGGTTACAAACACCACTTTTTTATTTGGGTCAAGCCCGAAATATTCAGCGGCCTCTTTCCTACTCACTTTACCCAACAAGTTTTGCCGTATGGGATTACCCGTTCGTATAATCTTATCCTTTGGAAAAAATCGTTCCATTTCGGGATAGGCAACACATATTTTACTCACCTTTTTTGACAATATCTTGTTCGTTACACCCGGATAGGAATTCTGCTCCTGGATAACGGTAGGAATATTTCTATTGGTCGCCACCCGCAAAACCGGGCCACTCGCATAGCCACCAACACCTACCACCACATCCGGTTTAAACTGCCGCACCACCCGTCGCGCCTTCATCATACTTGCCGCCAATTTAAAAAAGAAGGTCACGTTTTTCAAGGTAAGTCTACGCTGGAAACCCGCCACAGGTAAACCCACAATTTCATATCCTGCCGCCGGTACCTTTTCCATCTCCATCTTCCCTTCGGCCCCAACAAATAATATTTGTATTGACGAATCCAATTCTTTTAAAGCATTCGCTATTGAAACTGCCGGAAATATATGTCCTCCGGTTCCTCCTCCACTTATTATCACCTTCATAACTTATTCGACTTAATATTACAAGACTAGAGACAATTAACTGATTTAACCCGCCATATGCATTAGAAATTAAACACCAGCTACCTCCGCTTCTTCTTTTAAACGCTGCGCTTCTTCCATATTATTTCTGCTGACCGCCAAAATAGCGCCCATAGCAATACAGGTAAATATAATAGACGTACCCCCCATGCTTACCAATGGCAACGGTTGTCCGGTAACCGGAAATATACCTACCGCTACACCCATATTAAAAAAGCCCTGGAACACCAGCAGGTATGACAAGCCGATGGCTAAAAAAGCCGGAAACGTACGTGTGCTCCCACGGACAATCACACCTGCCCTAAACAAGAACACTACGTAACACATGATTACAAAGAAGGCCCCAATTGTCCCCCATTCCTCAACTATGATCGCAAAAATAAAATCGCTATACGGGTGAGGCAGAAAGTTTCGTTGCTTACTGTTCCCCGGACCTTTGCCAAACAAGCCGCCGGTTGCGACCGCCATTTGTGCCTGTCGGGATTGGTAACTCCCCTCCGACTCCTGGTCTTCATCGTTTACAAATCTTTCGATACGTGCTTTCCAGGTTTCGGCCCTATGTAAGAATGGCAAATAAGGTGATGCCAAAAACAAAATAGTGACCAACATAACTACCACCCCAACTGTTCCGAACAAATATTTGAATGGCACACGACCAATAAACATCAGTAAAAATGCGATAAATCCAATCAAAAAGGCCGTAGAGAAATCTTCCGTAAAAATGAGCAGGCACACGATTCCGACATAAGTCATGATGGGTTTAAACGCCCCTTTGGCCCCATGCTCATCGTCCTGGTTACGGGCAAGCGTTCGGGCGATGTACATGATCAAAGCTAACTTTGCCAGTTCGGAAGGCTGAAACGAAATACCGATACCCGGAACCGTCAGCCACCGCGAGGCCTGGTTCAGGCTTATACCAGTAGCCAGGGTTATAAGAAGTAACCCAATGGAAACCCATAATGCCACCGTGGCATATTTGGCAAACATCCGGTAATCCATCTGGTGAATCCCCCAAATTACAGCAATCCCTACCAACAGAAACACAAAATGCTTGAGCATATAGTAATACGTATTCCCTCCCTGGTACTTGTACGCCAACGAACCGGTTGAACTGTATACAGCCAACAACGAAACAGCCGCCAACATGGCTATCACCCCCCACAATATGGGGTCTCCTTTAAAGTACTTTTGTAAGGTAGCCTTTAGTCCCATTTAATTATATTCAATTAGCACAAACAGTACTACAGATTTCTAACACATTCTTTAAACAAACGACCACGCTCTTCGTAATTCTCAAACAAATCGAAACTCGCACAGGCCGGGGATAACAATACCGAATCACCTTTATCCCCTAAATAATAAGCTGACTTAACAGCCTCGGCCATACTGGAAACTTCAACAACAGTTGGCACGACTCCCTTAAAGCTTTCCATCAGTTTTTTATTATCAGTGCCCAAACACACCAAAGCTTTCACCTTTTTTTTAGCCAGCTCTATTATGTCGGAGTAATCATTTCCTTTATCCACTCCCCCTGCAATCCATATCACCTTGGTATCCATACTCTCCAATGCATACCACGACGAGTTAACATTGGTAGCCTTGGAGTCATTGATAAAATTCATGCCCCTAACCTTCAGCACCTTTTCCAAACGATGTTCTACCCCCTTAAAGCTGAGGAGGCATTCGCGAATGCCAGGCTTTCGGATTTGAAACAGATGTGCAACGATACCCGCTGCCATCGTATTATAACGATTGTGCTGTCCCTGAATGGCCAGCTGCTCCATAAATACACTCATGGCATCCCCCTTTAGATTAAACACTATTTTGTCATCTTGAAAAAAAGCTCCCTCACGGATCTCTTTAAAATTTGAAAACGGTAACTGTTGCGCCTTTATATCACGCACTTGCAACTCCCGTGAAATATTTTCATCGTCCAAACAATAAATAAAATAGTCATCCGCTGTTTGGTTTTGGATAATTTTAAATTTAGAAGCAATGTAATTTTCCATTTTGTAATCATACCTGTCCAGGTGATCCGGTGTGATATTTAACAAGACAGCTATATCTGCTTTAAAATCAAACATTCCATCTAGCTGAAAACTACTCAACTCCAACACGTACCAATCCTTAGCCTTTTCAACCGCTATTTGGCGGGCCAGGCTGTGCCCAATATTCCCGGCCAAGCCAACTTTTAATCCTGCACCTGTCAATACATGATAAGTCAGCAGGGCGGTAGTGGTTTTTCCGTTGCTTCCGGTGATTGCCACAAATTTTGCATCGGTATGTCTTGCTGCAAATTCTATCTCCGAAACAACAGGAATCTTCCGCTCCCTTAACGCCTTTATTATTGGAACTGAATCAGGAATTCCAGGACTTTTCACCACTTCATCTGCCCTATAAATTTTATCTTTCGAATGCTGTTCCTGCTCATACACTATCCGATTGTCATCCAACTCCTTTTTAAAAGCCTCTTTTATAGTTGACTTATCAGACACAAAAACATCATATCCTTGCTTTTGTGCCAACAACGCCGCACCTACACCACTTTCTCCGGCCCCTAATATGACAATCCGCCTTCTCACTATTCCTATCTTACTTTAAGTGTTACAATTGTTAATACCGCCAGAATAATTCCTACAATCCAAAATCGGGTCACAATCTTAGATTCTGTATATCCCATCTTTTGATAATGATGATGCAATGGTGCCATTTTAAAAACCCTACGACCTTCACCATATCTCTTTTTAGTGTATTTAAACCATGATACCTGGATCATGACTGAGATATTCTCCACCAGGAAAATCCCACAAAGGATAGGAATCAACAATTCCGTTTTAATGATAATGGCAAAAACCGCAATTATACCACCCAGTGTCAAACTACCGGTATCCCCCATAAAAACCTGGGCCGGGAAAGAGTTATACCATAAAAATCCGATAGTGGCACCGATAAAGGCACTCATAAAAATCACCAGCTCCGCCGATTGCGGGATATACATTATATTAAGATATTCGGCAAATACGGTGTTACTGGAAACATAGGCAAGTATACCCAGAGTGGTACCAATGATGGCGGATGTCCCCGTTGCCAGGCCATCCAAACCGTCGGTCATATTAGCGCCATTAGACACCGCAGTGATGACAAAAATAACTGCCAGCACAAACACCACCCATCCCCACTTGGCAGCACTTTCCCCCATAAAACTCACAAACCAGGCATAGTCGAACCGGTTGTTTTTCATGAATGGAATCGTTGTTTGGGTAGTTTTAATATCCACGGTTGCCGGACGTTCAACCTGCTCACCCGCGTCGTTGGTCACAACAATTGTTTCGCCGGGAATTTTCTCTCTCACCACAACCGAATCACTAGACCACAAAGTCAAACCAACAATCAGTCCCAGTCCTATTTGACCGATGATTTTGAAACGCCCTGCGAGACCTTCCTTATTCTTTTTAAATACTTTAATATAGTCATCTAAAAAACCAATCACCCCCAACCAAACGGTAGACACCAGCATCAAGATAATATAAACATTGGACAGCTTGGCAAACAGGAGGGTTGGGATTAGTATTGATGCAATTATGATGACACCGCCCATTGTTGGCGTCCCTTTTTTTGCATATTGCCCTTCGAGATTTAAATCGCGAACGACTTCCCCAATCTGCTTTTTCTGCAACAGATTGATCACGCGCTTACCGTAAATGGTACCTATCAAAAGGGAAAAAATCACGGCCAAACCCGAACGGAACGAAATATATTGAAACATTCCTGCTCCGGGAATATCCATCTGCTCCAAGTATTCAAAAAGATAGTACAACATACTTTTGTTTCTTAACCTATAAAAACACGATTACAATAAGACTCTCGACTTATGATATCATTTTAAAAATTTCCTTAATCACTTCTCTATCATCAAAATGATGTTTCACCCCTGCTATTTCCTGATAATCTTCATGTCCTTTGCCCGCCACCAAAATAATATCGCCACGCTTCGACAACATGCAAGCCGTTTTAATGGCCTCTTTTCTGTCAATGATCGACACCACTTTTATTCGATTTTCAAAATCCACCCCTTCCATCATATCATCTACAATAGCTTGCGGATTTTCCGATCTGGGATTATCCGAAGTCAATATCACCCTGTTACTTCCCAATACAGCCACCCTGGCCATCTCGGACCGCTTAGATTTATCTCTGTCGCCACCGGCCCCTACAACTGTAACCAATTCCTGTCCCAGCTGACGGATTTGATTGATGGTTTCTATCACATTTTTTAACGCATCCGGGGTGTGGGCATAATCCACAACCGCCGTAATACCCGACCTGGAACGTATAGTCTGAAACCTCCCATCTACCGAATGCAAGCGGCTTAAACTCAACAACACCTCTTCTTTATCTCTGCCTAAAGACATCGCAGTTCCATATACCGCCAATAAATTCTGTGCATTGAACTTTCCTATAAAAGGGGTCCATACCTCATTATTATTAATTAACAGTTGCATCCCCTCGAACATACTCTCCACAATTTTTGCCTTATAGTCTGCCATTGCACGTATCGAGTACGTTTTTATACGGGCTTTGCAGTTTTGCACCATTACCATGCCGTTCTTATCGTCCACATTTATCATGGCAAAAGCATCCTTCGACAATTCGTCGAAGAAAGTTTTTTTAGCTTTCAGATAACCACTGAATGTCTTATGGTAATCCAGGTGATCATGCGTTAGGTTGGTAAAAATACCTCCCTTATATCTTAATCCTGCTATCCGTTTTTGATCGATGGCATGTGAACTCACTTCCATAAAACAATACCTACATCCTGCATCCACCATTTGGCGCATGATTTTATTCAGAGCAACCGGATCGGGTGTAGTATGCGTAGAAGCCAATTTTTTGTCGCCAATATAATTTGCCACCGTACTAAACAACCCCGATTCAAAGCCCATATCGCGAAAAAGCTCGTACAACAGGGTGGCGACGGTTGTTTTACCATTGGTTCCTGTGACTCCAATCAGCTCCAGCTCTTCCGATGGTTTTCCGTAAAAACCCGAAGCGATTTCCCCCAAGGTCAACGCGCTATCCTCAACAACCACAAAGGTGATATTAGCATAACACTCCTTGGGCAATTCTTCGCAAACCACAATAGAACAACCAGAGGCAATTGCCTTGGCAATAAAAGAATGACCATCCACATTCACCCCCCGCACCGCTACAAACAATGTATCGTCCGAAGCCTTCCGAGAATCAAAAGTGATCCCGGTAAAGACAACATCGTTGTTACCGACCAGCGTTTTCACCTGTGTCCATTCTTGTATTTGCGAAACCTTTGTCATTTCTATCCTAGCTTAATAAATACCTTTGTTCCGTTTCTCAATCTCGTTCCCGCCTGTACCGATTGGCCAATCACCCTTCCGCGTCCCGATACGATCACCTTCATCCCCAAATTCTCCAGCAGGGCAACAGCATCTTTAGCACCCATTCCTTGAACATTAGGCACCAACCCATTGGAAAACGTTTTTCTGCTAAAATTAACTTTATGCTCCTGCGCACTGGTAGAAATCCACTCCGACTGAACATCTTTACCATCAATGGTCACATTCAATTCCTCAAAGACGGCCAGCAGGTCTTCTTTTTTTCCTCCTTTGGAATAGGGAAGAATGCCTTCTGCAGGAATCTCTACCGGATGTTCGTCCAACATATCAAAACCCGAGGCATACACCCTGTCAGAAATTTGCTTAAACACCGATCCGGCTACGATATTCCCATAATACACATTATTCGATGGTCCGTTAACTACCACGATACACGAATACCGGGGTCTATCCGCAGGAAAATATCCGGCAAACGAAGCCTGATATTGCACGCCGCCATTCTTGTAGCCCCCACTCCCCTTTGCAATTTGAGCCGTACCTGTTTTTCCGGCTATCTTATAATTTTTGTTTTTTATATTCCGTCCCGTGCCGTTTTCAACCACACCCACCAATAACTCATGAACCTTTTCAATGGTTCCCAAAGAACAAATAGACGGATTCAGCACCACGGGCTCATACGATTTCACTTCCTCACCATGTTGATAAACCCCTTCCACAAAATAGGGCTTCATCATTTTCCCGTTATTGGCCACTGCATTATAGAAGGCCAATATTTGCAAGGGCGTCAATTTTGATTCATAACCAATCGAAATCCAAGGCAAAGAAACACCAGACCAAGATTTTGATCCCGGGTACTTAATCATTGGCTCCCCCTCACCTTTAATTTCCAATCCGTGTTTCTTATTCAAACCCATAGCATAAAGCCTATCTATGAATCGTCTGGGATTTGAATTATAATTTTCAAATATCATCCTGGATATCCCAACATTGGACGATTTCTCAAAAACCTGTCGGTATGTAATTTTCCCATAGCCACCATGATGGCTATCCTTCATATTACGATCGTAAAAGCGATGGACTCCCCGCCCTGTATCAATGGAATCATCCAGATTTATATATCCATCCTCCAAAGCAGCCATGATACTGGCCAGTTTAAATGTTGACCCCGGTTCGGTGGCCTCACCTATGGCATAATTAAAATAATCCTCAATATAAACCCCTTCACTTTTCCTGTGCAGATTCACCAAAGCTTTGATAGCTCCGGTTTGAACCTCCATCAATATAGCCACCCCATGATGCGCATTATGCTTTACCAATTGTTGTCGCAAGGAATTTTCTGCGACATCCTGAATTTCAATATCTATAGAAGTAAGAATATCCATTCCGTTCTGGGGTGGCATTACCTCCTCCGGCACCCATCGTCCCGAAATACGGGTAAACGTGCTCACCCCGTTCTTGCCCTTTAAATCTTCGTTAAAAGCACGCTCCAAACCCACCATGCCACCTTTCTCTTTTTCCTCGTACAATTTTCCGATAGTACGGGAAGCCAAAATCCCAAAAGGTTTTTTACGCTGATCTAATTGCTCGGGGATGAAGCCACCGACGTTTTTGCCGAGTCGGAAAATTGGAAATTCCTTTATTTTTTTCAGTTCGGTAAACGAAACCCTTCTGCGATGGATCCGGTAATACCTTTTATGCTCCTGTCGGGCTGCAGTCAGATTGCGTTTGTAGGTATTTGCCGAGCGATCCTTAAAAAACTTCGACAAACAAATGCTCAGACTATCTATATTTTTATTAAAAATATCATTGGTAAGTCCGTGTGCCATCATATCCATATACAAACGATAACTGGGCACCGAACAAGCCAGCTTGCGACCATCACTGGCTAAAATATTACCTCTATTTGCTTCAATTTGACGTTCCTTATTGGTCATTTTTTCTTCCAAGGCACGCCACTCAGCCCCTTCAAACGCCTGCAAGTGCACCACCTTACCAAAGACAAAGACCGCCAATACTACCACTGCCAGATAGATGACACCAACTCTCCATGTTATGTCTCTTTTAATTGTCATTCTCTTAGTCTTTGTAACAAAGCACCAAATACTTGGAGTTTATTATCCTCTATGCACTAATCCGCTTTCTTTACCACAATTTTTCTTGGAGGCACCGTTAGCTCTTGCAGCTCTACCCCCGCCTCTCTTACCTTGTTTAAAATAACAGACTGCTTACTGAAATACATCAAGTCTGATGATGTCGTAATGGCTTCAATCTGCAATTCCTGAATCTCCTTATTTAATTCTGCCGCTCTCTTGAGCAACTTTTCAACTTTAAAATGATTGGATATATACGCGAAGGCCAACATTGTTAGAAATAGGAAATAGGGCAGCTGCTGCACCACTACTTCCCTTGTAAAAATCCTGCCCGAAACAAAATCCCTGAGCGATATCTTTCTAAAAGCAACGTCGCCTGAACCAACAAACTCTTTATCTTTCCTTTTCTTTTTAGCCATAACTACAACTTTTCACATATTCGTAGCTTTGCACTTCTTGACCGAGTATTGATTTTTAATTCTTCCTCCGATGGCAAAATAGGTTTTCGACTAATCGGCTTAAACGGGACAATACTTTTACCATAAAAGTCCTTTTCGGGCTGTGTTTGCTCACAATCACCGGTTTTCATAAAGTTCTTCACCAACCTATCCTCCAGGGAATGATATGAAATCACCACCAAACGCCCCTCCTCGGCCAACACATCCTTGGTCTGCATCAACATTTCCTTTAATGCTTCCATTTCCCCATTTACCTCAATCCGAAGTGCTTGAAACACTTTGGCCAGAAACTTATTTTTATCACGGGAAGGAACGCAGGTTTCGGCTATCTCCAATAAATCCGAGATCATTTTAAAATGACTGCCCTGCCGCTTTGAAAGAATACCTCGTACTAACTTACCCGCATTCTTTATTTCGCCATAATTTTTAAATATCCGATACAGACCATCCTCTTCGTAATTATTAAGCACATCCGCAGCTGTTAAACCCGATTGCTTATTCATTCGCATATCCAGCGCGCCTTCAAAGCGAAATGAGAATCCTCTTTCCGGAGTATCAAAATGGTGAGACGAAACACCCAGGTCCGCTAAAATCCCATCCACTTTTTCTATGCCGATATATCTGAGAAAGTGTTTTAAATAACGAAAGTTGTGACGGACAAAAATCAAACGCTCATCCTCAGGTCTATTCAGATAAGCATCCTCATCTTGGTCAAACACAACAATACGACCGCCTTTCAGGTGTTTTAAAATCTCCTTGGTATGTCCGCCACCTCCAAAAGTGACATCAACATACACCCCACCTTCCTTCAAATTAAGACCTTCGACACACTCCTTTAACAGAACCGGCACATGGTATACATTCTCCATTACACGCCCTCCTTTTCTTCGCTATTTGACTTTCCTCCAAGTTTAGCTTGAAGATAAGCATCCAATTCACTTTCACTCATTTCTCCTACTCCATAATCCGCACTATTCCACACTTCAATTTTCTCGTCTACCCCTGCCATCACAACCTCTTTGGGCGATTCAATAATTTGCATTAATCGTTTGGGAAATAACATTCTGCCATTTGCATCAAAAGATACCTCGGCTGCAGTTCTTACATATTGACGATAGGCTAAACTATCAGACCTGTCATGCATATTCAGCTTTGATCGAATGTCGTCAATATGCAACTCCCAGGCCGGATACGGGTACGCAAACAGGCAGTTTGTATGCAGATCTTTCCTAACCACAAAACGGTTCTCCTCCATGGCATTCATCACTTTTTTAAAGTGCGAAGGCAACACGAAGCGTCCCTTTGCGTCGGCTTTACAAACAAAATCACCTATAAATGTGGCCATTAGGATTGATAATTATTTTTGGTAAAAGTATGAATTTTTCAAACCACAATCAACCACTTTACGCCACTTTAATCCACTTTGTTGATAACTTTTTTCCCTTTTCCTTGCAAACATCATTTTTCAGGATGAAATCTGCCGGAATTCAGTTGGGTACTCCGCGTTGAGAAACGGATATAAAAAAAACAGCTACATTCTAATGCAGCTGCCTATATGTTTGATAAAAAGAGAGTTTACATTGTCTCTTTTTAATCACTTTGCCTAGCTAATCGAAACCGTTCATGAAAGCATTACTCAATCTTGGTGGCTGTTAAAAAACGAATATTGAAAATCCATGGGCATAATTTCTAAATATTCATCAACGGTCGCGTTGGACAAACAAGCCTCAATAATCCGTTTTCCAGTAACGGATATTTCAGATTTTAAATACTTTGGCAATTGACTTCTGAAAAATTCATGAAGTATTTCTGCTCCATCATCAAAAGCAGATTCTCCTACCTCAGCTTGTTTATGAACCTGCAAAAACCTTTTTGGTATTTCTTCTCCCTCAATCGTGATATAATTTAACTCAAAACCCAATAACGAACAGCGCGCTTTTTGAAATTGATCACTCCTAAGTTTGGCGTTACCCCGCCTTGTTAAGTATTCCCTCATTAACAATTGGGGTCTAAACCCAACCTTCCAGGCACCAATGTACTGATTGGGCACAAGCGTGTATCGCATTCGGGGGGTATTGATGATTTGCTCCAATAACAAATTGGCATGTGTTATCATTTTGCCTGCGGCAAATGGCCAGTAGGAACCAACCCCTTCACTTCCCATTCCTCCACCTCCAACAATGCTAGGGTTAGCATGTCCCCGAGGAGACACAAGCCTCCACAGCCACGCTAATGCAGGCGGCAGAATGTGGAATAACCCAAGAATCCCGTACGTTGGATTTTCTTTTGTACAAGGCGGAGTCCGGACACCAAAGCTCCTGATGTCTACCGTTGCCGGCGTTTTAATAACATTGGGGACAATATTTCTGGGAACTACTACTCTTGGATTCGGGCATCTTACACCCGGACTGTCTTCGATATGGTTCCAAATTAATGCAGTGCATTCCGGGTTCGATTTTATATTTAAAAACAACAAGGGCTCCTCGGTCTTTATCGTTAGTTTCTCAAGAAAAGGGTCGTCTCCATAATCATTTACACTATCAACCCTTATAAACCAGGAATTTTCAGCATCTAAAACAGTTAACTTACCGTTATTTTTTTGGACAGATGGATGGCATAAGGCCATATCATCCGTCACTGGATTGAAAGAACAGAACAAAGGAATATTGATTAATTTTTTTTCACCAGTCAAGGAATTTTCACCAATCAAAACTTGTCCGTTTTCTTCCCTAACAATTTTTTGGTGCATCTCACTTTTTCCTCCGCCACTGGCGCCTTCGTGCATAAAGGTGGTGACATTATCGTATGGACTTACCACCTGCACTGTTGAACAGTGGGCCGTAACCCAACCCTCCCTTTCGCCTTTTGTCAGCAAAGCTCCATACAGTCCTTTTTTGGCACTAGGCCCGGGATATAGATTGTATGAAAATATCTCATGCAGATCCTCAGATCTTTTGTGCACCACTATTTGTTTTCCGTCAAAATGCGTATGCCGGAAGGTAGGTGCTACATAAATAGCCGATTCTACATCAAAATCCCAGGGTAGTTCATTAACGGGTATGATACGCTGAAGCATGGCCAACCCCATAGCGAAGAAACCCGCATTTTTAGGCGCTATAGCAATACCTCCTGAACCGATATTTTCAAATCCTGCAAAGTAAAAGAATATGGCTAATTCCTGGTCCTGAAGCCATTCTAAAGTTTCTTTACGCAAAGTATCAAAACCGTACCCCAACCGATCTTCAAAGCGTTCTTTATCTGTGGGTAGGTCATCAGCAATTAACATGGTATCGGGATCTCTGCGCCTCATATATGGTTCTACGTAATTAGCCGACACGCCATTGCTAACCCTATGAACAATCGCTTCGGTAACTTCACCCTTACCCGGTATTGTATATTTCACCTCGTAACAACTATTGTCGCCTCCCACAGCAGCTTTCGCCAATTGCTTCACGGTATCAAAAGTTTGAAAAGTTTTGCAACCGCCAAGAACTACATAAACATCATCGGGCAGACTAATTCTTTTCTTTTCAAGTTTTTTAAACAAATCTTTCATAATAAAAAGTATTTATAAGATCCTCCAGTCAGGCCATACCAAATCTTTCACTATTAAAAGATAACAAATTAAATAGGATGGACGAAGAATTAAGAGGTCTTTTTAATAGCAGGTTTTGTTAGACCATAACTTAAGGGTCATATCAAAAAACAGTCTAATCAAATATTCACTTTTTTACATATGGGCTATATGTTTAATTTTTTTTTTATAAAATTGAGCCTCATTTTATAAAACATGGAGGAGAAAGCAAAACAACAATTCACCAAAATCGATATCGAAAAGGTTTTTAGGGATAAAAACCCCGGTATTTTAAAATGGATTCCTAAATTCGTTATCTCTTACCTAAAAAGGGTAATTCATCAAGATAGCCTAAATTGGATGTTAGAAAAATATCCCGATAGCTATAATGTAGAATTCGGAAAAGTTTGCACGAGTCATTTCGGCGTAAAAAGCAAAAGTTTTGGATTGGAAAACATTCCAAAAGACGGGCGATATCTGTTTGTATCAAATCACCCTTTGGGCGGTCTGGACGGAATAATATTCATGAACGAAGTAGGCCGTGTTTTTGACAACATAAAATTTCCCGTAAACGACATCCTGTTACAAATTGGCCGCTTTAACGATATTTTCGTCCCTATTAATAAACATGGCGGACACTCTCGACAAGCCGCCAAACTTATCGAAGAGGCATTTGAATCTGAAAATCAAGTACTGTTTTTCCCTGCCGGATTGGTTTCGCGCAAACAAAAAGGAGGCATTAAGGACCTGGAATGGAAACCTAACTTTATTAAAAAGGCAATCAAACACCATCGAACTATTGTTCCGGTTCATATAGAAGGACGTAACTCGAACTTTTTCTATAATCTGGCTCGCTTGAGAAAATTTCTTGGACTTAAGGCAAACATTGAAATGCTTTACCTCGTAGATGAGATGTTCAAGCAAAAGGACAAACATATTACCCTAAGATTTGGGACGCCCATAAGCTGGAATGAACTAAAAAATGGAGAGTCGCCGAAAACTTGGGCCGAAAAAATAAAGGAAACAGTCTACAGCTTACCAAAATTAATTTAATTTTGCATTTGCTAACATGTATAAGTTCATGGACAACAACAAACACATAATTGCGCCAATAGCCAAGGAAAAGCTTGAGGCCGAATTAACTAAAGAAAGATTTGTTCGCCACACCAACAAGGGCGGCAATAAAATATACGACTTTAGGGGGGACGAAGCCCCTAATTTAATGTTGGAAGTAGGCCGTTTAAGAGAGGAATCATTTCGTCAGGCAGGGGGAGGAACCGGTAAAGAAGCGGATATTGACGATTACGATACTGCAGAAGTACCTTACCGCCAATTAATAGTTTGGGACCCTGAAGAAAAGGAGATACTGGGCGGCTATCGTTATATAATGGGCAACCAAGTTCCCCGAGACAAAGATGGCAACGTTAAATTGGCCACCTCGCGACTTTTTCATTTTTCCGACCGGTTTCTGAATGATTTTTTCCCGTATACCATAGAGCTGGGAAGATCATTTGTTCAACCTCAATACCAATCGAGCAAGCAAGGCGCTAAAAGTCTTTTTGCGTTGGACAACCTATGGGATGGCTTGGGTTCGTTAATTGTAAACAATCCCCAGATGAAATACTTTTTTGGGAAAGTAACGATGTATACCCACTTTAACCAGGAAGCTCGTGATTTAATCTTGAGCTTTATGAACAAATACTTTAGCGATCCTGATAAATTGGTTTATCCTTTAGACGATTTTAAGGTAAAAATAGGTCTTTCTCAAGAAAAAATAGATGAGATTTTTCATGGCCCTACATTTGTTGAAGATTATAAAGTGCTGAATAGGAGAGTAAGAGAACTTGGCGAAACCATTCCGCCATTGGTGAATGCCTACATGAATCTATCTCCTTCGATGCGATCCTTTGGAACAGCAGTAAACGACCGTTTTGGTGATGTTGAGGAAACCGGCATCATTATCACCATTAAAGACTTTAATCAAACGAAGACCGAACGTCATGTGGAAAGCTATAAGCCCGATGATCCGCACGACTAGACCCGCTCAGTCAGATAGAATAATCATTAAATAAGACACAAAAGCACTTTCGGAAACGAAGGTGCTTTTTTTATGCGAACCCCCACAATTAGGTATTGCCAGTATTTTTTACAATCCTCATTTTTACAGTATGGAATTAATCTAAATTAAAATAAAACATTTCATAAGTTTGGACTGTTTTAGTTAGAAACATTACCCAAAAGGAGGAGAAATATGGAAAAGATAGATATTAAAACATTACACGGACATATATTTACTTGCGAGAAGTGCAACAAATTTCATTTTGAGTTTAATCAATTAGCTATTGACTTTTCGTCCTTAAATATCCTGGATAACTTTTACGATTACCTGAACAAGCTGGAAGGTAATGAGTTCGAAAAAATCAACTTTAACACGCTTTATCACAGAAAAATTCACATCCCTTTCCCTAATACTGCTATTAAAATGGTATTGTCGCAAGTGGATTTAAAGGAGCTTAAAATACTTATATCCATGTTCCTGAAAGAATACAAAACTGCTGAAGAGGAATCTCTTATGATGAAAAATCTGACGCACATATCAGAAAAACAATTGAACTGATGGTTCAAATCGGTTTTTAACAATCATTAGTTTTTAAGTAATTCATTACCTGTTTTACCTGATTGATAATATCATACAACAAATCTCCCGATTAATCCGAAGGATAAAGCACCCTGTCACAACAAGTTGGGATTTTCTATGAAAAAAATTAGCTATACTTTTGCACAAATTTTAAAAACAACTATGGAAACGAAAGATTTTGCCCCCGGCAATTGGAACAACGCCATTGACGTTAGAGACTTTGTAAAACAAAACATAACTCCATACACGGGAGACTACTCATTCCTGGAAGGAGCCAGCCCCAAAACAAAAAAGCTTTGGGACATTTGTCTTCAAGCCCTTAAAGAAGAAAGAGCAAACAACGGACTTAGAAATGTTGACACTGAAATTGTTTCAACAGTAAATTCGTTTGCCGCAGGATATATCGACAGGGATAACGAAGTGATTGTTGGTCTGCAAACCGACGAATTACTCAAAAGAGCCATGAAACCCTATGGCGGTTTCAAAGTGGTACAGAAAGCACTTTCGGAGCATGGCCTAAAACCATCCGACATTGTAACCGAAGCATTTGGTAAGTATACGAAAACGCACAACGATGGTGTTTTTGATGCGTATACCGACGAAATCAGAAAATTCCGTTCGTTAGGTTTTCTAACAGGACTGCCTGACAATTACGCCCGCGGCCGTATTATTGGCGATTACAGAAGGGTTGCCCTATATGGAATCCATCGATTAATCGAGGCTAAAAAAGAGGATCTAAAGGGTATAACAGGACCAATGAGCGACCATACTATTCGTTTGAGAGAAGAAGTGGCAGAGCAGTTGAAAGCCTTAAATCAAATGATTGACATGGGTAATCATTACGGCTTAGACTTATCCCGTCCTGCCGAAAACGGAAGGGAAGCTGTGCAGTGGACTTACATGGCTTATCTGGCTGCCGTTAAAGAACAAGATGGTGCTGCCATGTCATTGGGTAGCGTTTCTTCGTTCCTGGATATTTTCATTGAGCGTGACCTACAAGCCGGAATTATCACCGAGCAGGAAGCCCAGGAATATATCGATCAGTTTGTGATGAAGCTCCGCATGGTCCGTCATCTGCGCATGGAAGCTTACGAGCAGATCTTTGCCGGTGACCCAACCTGGGTAACGGAATCAATAGGCGGTATGTTAGTCGATGGAAGAAGTAAGGTAACCAAAACTTCGTTCCGATTCCTGAACACCCTTTATAACCTGGGACCTTCCCCTGAGCCCAACATCACCATCCTTTGGTCGAACAGCTTGCCACAAGGATTTAAAGAGTTCTGTGCAAAGGTTTCTATCGACACTTCATCTATCCAGTACGAGAATGATGACCTAATGCGTTGCCATAGAGATAGTGACGATTATGGAATCGCTTGTTGTGTTTCGTTCCAGGAATTGGGAAAACACATTCAGTTTTTCGGGGCACGAACCAATCTGGCCAAAACATTGTTGTTAGCTTTAAATGGTGGGCGTTGCGAAAATACAGGCACCCAAATGGTTGATGGCATTCCCTCTATAGTCAGCGACGAGTATCTTGATTTTGACAAGGTAATGGCCAATTTTGACATAGCCATGAGAGAAGTTGCCCGTGTTTATAATGAGTCGATGAACATCATACACTACATGCACGACAAATACTATTACGAAAAAGCTCAGATGTCGTTAATCGATACCAATCCAAAAATTAACCTGGCATACGGTATCGCAGGACTATCAATTGTAGCCGATTCACTTTCAGCCATCAAACATGCCAAGGTGAAGCCTATCCGCAACGAAGATGGATTAACTGTTGATTTCCAAATTGAAGGAGAATTCCCAAAATATGGTAACGATGACGACCGTGTAGATTTAATTGCCCGTAGCCTGGTAAATCATTTTAGCGAAGAGTTGAAAAAGTTACCCGTTTACAAAAATGCCAACCCAACATTATCCGTTTTAACCATTACATCAAATGTTGTTTACGGTAAAAAAACAGGTGCTACGCCTGACGGTAGAGCCAAAGGTATTGCTTTTGCTCCCGGAGCAAACCCTATGCATGGACGCGATACACACGGTGCTATAGCTTCGTTAAACTCAGTGGCTAAAATAAATTACGAAGATTCGCAGGATGGCATTTCAAATACTTTCTCCATCGTTCCTAAATCATTAGGTTCAAACGAGAAAGATAGAATTGCGAACCTGGTTGCCGCTTTGGATGGCTATTTTGGAAAAAACGCCCAACACCTTAACGTAAATGTTCTGAATAGGGAACTTTTAAAAGATGCCATGGAACATCCTGAAGAGTATCCCCAGCTGACCATTAGGGTTTCGGGGTATGCGGTAAACTTTACACGTTTATCGCGCGAACAACAGCAAGAGGTTCTGTCTCGTTCGTTCCACGATTCGATGTAGTTTTTTACCCAAAAACGTCAAATACTGTGTTACGCTCAATAGGGGAATGCTCATTTACACAAGTTAAACTGTGCTTTGCCTATTTTTCCAGCCCTTGTATTTGAAGCTTTCTATGTAAAAACACTTCTTCGGAAAGGAAACACATACTCAAACACTGACTTGTTTGTGTATCTTTGCGCAAACAGGTCTTTGTTTTTCCTACTAACAGGATATATTATGACAGCATCAAAACTAAAAGTCCACTCTATAGAATCCTTTGGCACTCACGACGGTCCGGGTATCAGAATGGTTATCTTTTTACAAGGTTGTAACCTAAAGTGTTTGTACTGTCACAATCCTGACACCATTCCTTTAAAAGACGGAACAGAACATGAGATAGATTCTTTGGTAAAACGAGCCGAAAATATGAAAACTTACTTTGGAAAACTGGGAGGTATCACCGTTTCCGGTGGTGAACCCTTGTTGCAAAGCAAGGCCTTAATTCCATTTTTTAAAGCTTTAAAAGAAAAAGGAATTCATACCAATGTGGATACTAACGGCTCTGTTTTGACTTCTTCTGTAAAAGAACTGTTGGACGAGTATACCGATTTAATCATGGTTGACATCAAACACACGCACGCTGTGGGCTATCAGCAACTTACAGGCGTAGATGGATTTGGCTCTTCACTAAAACTTATTCAACACCGCGAAAAGACCCGAAAGCCGGCATGGTTAAGGTACGTTCTAATTCCAGGTTATACAGATGACCCCGACGAGTTAATAAAAATGGGCGAACGGTACAAAAGCTTTGAATGTATCGAAAAAATAGAAATTCAACCTTATCACAAACTGGGCACGCACAAATGGGAAGCTTTAGGTGAAGAATATCAACTGAAAGATGCCCTTGAAAATACTCCCGAACAAATTGAACAAGCCAAAACCATTCTCCAACCTTACTTTAAAGAAGTCAAAATTAATTAGTTCGTAAAGTTAAAAGTCCATAAAGTTCCAAGTTGAAAGTTAAAAGTTATTTTCAACCACGGCATTACAGACTTTATAAACTTTCAACGTTATAAACTTTCAACTAAAGATATGTCCTTATACTCTCCTCCCGAAATAATTAAAATAGCCGGTGATGCGGCCATCACAAAAGACAAATATTCAGCTAAAAAGATACTTACGCTAAGCTTTATGGCCGGGGCATATATTTCCTTCGGAGGGCTGCTTTCTATCCTGATAGCGGGTGGAATGCCGGAAATATCTGCTAAAAACCCGGGAATCACCAAATTCGTTTTCGGTGCTGCATTCCCGGTGGGACTGATGATGGTAGTAATGGCCGGGGCCGAACTATTCACCGGTAACAATGCCTATTTTATGCCAAATGTTTTAAGCAGGAAACAAACCTGGAAAGCTCCTTTACGGAACTGGGGACTTGTTTATTTCGGCAACTTCATCGGCTCTGTATTTGTTGCCTATTTTTTAACCCACCTAACCGAAGTAGTTTCTCACGAACCCTGGTTAGATATGGTGTTTAAAATTGCAGAAGACAAAACTTCGAACCCGTTCTACAAAACTTTCCTTAAAGGGATAGGTGCCAACTGGCTGGTTTGTCTGGCCCTTTGGATGGGAATGTCGGCGCAACATACCACAGGCAAAATAATGGGCATTTGGTGGCCGGTGATGGCTTTTGTGACCATGGGTTTTGAACACTCCATTGCCAACATGTTTTTTATCCCGTTGGCCATTTTCCAAGGAGCCGATATAACGTGGCCCAGCTTTGTAATTGACAACTTGATTCCGGCAACGCTGGGAAATATTGTTGGAGGCGCCTTTTTTGTAGGAACGTTATACTGGTACGCATACGAGAAAAAGTAAGACCTACACAGGGCTCCGCTTTAAGCGATAACCTGAACAATACCGTAGTTTTCACTACTGAAGAAAATATCCTGACGGTTATCGCCCTAGCATTAGGTATGTAATGAGTAGCCGGTCTGGCAGCTCATAACGAATTGTTTTGAAGTTACCAACATGGGTATCGGTCTGGGAGATGCCCTTTTTTTAGGCCCTGGTCCGCCAGAAACTTCGTTTATAAAGACATCCTCGGTGGATTCCGCTTTTTTTCATATTTTTACACTAAATAAAATATATCAATGAATAATCCCGATTCTCAATCACCCCTCAGACAACTTTCTTCTTTACTTAAAGGCGAAGTATCTTTCAAAGACCTGGATAGGGCCCAACATGCAACGGACGCTTCTGCTTATCGTGAAAAACCCGTAGGAGTTGTTTGGCCGCGGGACAATTCCGACTTGCATTTGATCGTTGACTTTGCCTACAAAAACAAAATTGAAATTATTCCAAGAGGTGCAGGAACATCGCTTGCGGGACAAGTGGTAGGAAGCGGGCTTGTGGTCAACATGTCCAAATACATGAACAATATCCTTGAATTGAACACAGAGGAAAGATGGGTGATGGTAGAACCTGGTGTTGTGCTGGATGAGCTCAACAAATATCTGGCTCCACATGGATTATTTTTTGGACCTGAGACGTCTACTGCAAACCGCTGCACTATCGGAGGAATGACTGGAAACAACTCATGTGGATCACATTCATTGGTTTATGGTAGTACCCGCGACCATTTATTGGAAGTTCATGGTTTCCTGTCCAACGGGGACGAAGTAGTATTTAAGGAACTCCAGAAGTGGGAATTCGACAAAAAATGTCAACAAGAAGGTTTGGAAGGGGATGTCTATCGCGAAATCAATAATATTCTCTCCAAACCGGAACATATTCGAGAAATAGAGAAAGAATACCCACATAAAGACATTCATCGCAGGAATACAGGATATGCTTTAGATTACTTGTCGCAAATGCTCCCGTTCAAGGAAGACGGGGAAAACTTTAACATGTGTAAGTTAATAGCTGGCTCCGAGGGCACATTAATGATGGCCAGCAAAATAAAGCTTAACCTTGTTCCAACTCCACCAAAACAACAAGCATTAGTCTGTGTTCATTTTCATTCATTGGATGAATCATTATATGCCAACATCGAAGCGCTAAAGCACTCGCCTAGAGCAGTGGAGCTAATTGATGATAAAATAATAGAGCTGACCGGGAAAAGCGCTGCTCAACAAAGTAACCGTTTTTTTATATCGGGCAAACCAAAAGCCTTATTGGTAATTGAATTTGCAGAAAATAGCTCTAAAAACCTAGACAAGAAAATACAAGGACTTATCAATGATTTTAAAGGCCAGGACTTAGGTTATGCTTACCCGATTGTTGAAGATAAAAACATAAACAGGGTTTGGGCATTACGCAAGGCAGGACTCGGTGTTCTTTCGAATATGAAAGGAGACAACCTGCCCGTTGGCGTTATTGAAGACACGGCTCTAAGACCACAGGATTTACCTGCTTTTGCACGGGATATCAAACAGTTGTTAGGTGGATTTGGAAAGGATTGCGTGTTTTACGCCCACGTCGGTAGCGGTGAATTACACCTTAGACCCGTATTAAACCTAAAGGATCCACAAGATGTGATTCTCTTCCGCAAAATAGCAAAAGAAACTGCCCTCATTGTAAAAAAATACAACGGTTCGTTAAGTGGCGAGCATGGCGACGGCCGGCTAAGAGGAGAATTTATTCCGCTTATGGTGGGTGATTTAAACTACAAGCTCTTCTTACGTATCAAACAAATATTCGATCCTGAAGGTCTGCTTAATCCTGATAAAATTGTCAATACACCACAAATGAATACTTCATTGAGGTACAGACAACCCAATCCGCTAAAAAGCCTTAATACCATACTTAGCTGGGAGGATACTGAAGGCATTGTAAGGGCTACCGAAAAATGTTCTGGTTCGGGCGACTGTTTAAAATCAGAAATTATTGGAGGCACCATGTGCCCAAGCTACATGGCTACCCGCGACGAAAAACATACGACACGTGGCAGGGCTAATATATTAAGGGAATATTTTACGGGAACGTTAGATTCCGATAATCTTTACCTCGAAGACGTGCAGGAGGTTTTAAGCCTTTGCCTTTCTTGCAAGGCTTGTAAGTCCGAATGTCCATCCGGTGTTGATATTGCCAAGCTTAAGGCAGAGTTTTTACAACATTACTACAGCCAAAAAGGTACTCCGGTTAAAGCCCTGTTGATTGGGCACATGCCTGACATTAATCGTATGTTCTCATCCTTTCCCTGGATTTATAATACAGCCGTAACAACTCCCGGCTTAAAATCATTATTGCCCAAAATGTTAGGGTTTAGCTCAAAAAGGTCAATCCCAACTATGAACAATATTACGCTAAAGACTTGGAGCAAGTGGCATAAAAAAGCAAACCCAAAACAAAAAACGGTCTATTTTTTTGCCGATGAGTTCACCAATTATTTGGATAGCGATATTGGCATAAAGGCAATTTTACTATTGGAGAAGTTAGGTTATAGGGTAGTAGTGCCTCAGCACTTAAGTAGCGGAAGAACTTATATTTCAAAAGGCCTATTGAAGAAGGCTAAAAAAATTGCCAATAGAAATATTGAGATGTTGGCTCCCATGGTTTCGTCATTAAGCCCTATCGTGGGGATTGAGCCATCGGCCATTCTTACTTTCAGGGATGAGTACCTGAATTTGGCAACCGATGCATTGCTAAGCGAGGCACAGAAAATAAAAAAGTGCACGTTTACCATTGAAGAATTCTTGGCGAATGAAATGAATAAGGGAAGAATACGAAAGGATCAGTTCACAACAGAGGAGCGAAAAATCCGTTTTCACGGACACTGCTATCAAAAAGCCCTTTCAAACACGAAATACATCAGGCAAGCATTATCGTTCCCCGAAAACTATGAAGCCGAGGAAATCGATTCGGGATGTTGCGGAATGGCAGGTTCTTTCGGTTTTGAAAAAGATTCTTATGCTATCTCCATGAAAATAGCTGAAATGAAGCTATTACCAGCTATTAGGGAAACCGAACAGAGTACTTTGTTGGCCGCTTCGGGTACTTCGTGCCGGCATCAAATCAAAGATGGATCGGACAGGGAAGCGAAACACCCTGTAGAGATATTATATGAAGCATTGTTATAATATTATTTTTAGGCTATAATTTTGAACAACACGAATTTAACCTACTCTTCTAAAGGTTTTATTCCCATCACAATCATATCATCCAGCTGTTCAAAATTACCCATCCATTCTTCAATTTTTTGATGCAGGATAGCTTTTTGATCTTCTGCCGGTAGTCTATGGATGTTCAACAGCAGGTGCCTGAACCTCCTATATTTAAATTTCTTACCTTCATCTCCGCCAAACTGATCCGCATACCCATCCGAGAAAATATAAAAAACATCATTTTCTTCCAGAGCAATTTCATGTTTTGAGAATCTCATTTCCTTTTCACCGTTATATCCAATTGGGAAACGATTGCCTTTATAAACAAACATTTCATTATCCCTAATCAAATATAATGGATTGTAAGCCCCGGCAAAAGATAGTTTTCTTTCGCTTTTATCGATTATACATAGTGCTATGTCCATTCCGTCGTTCACGCTTAAGGTATCGCTCCGTTCGGCGCTGGAATTCTTTTTAAAAGTATTGATTACCTCCTTGTTTAACCTTTCTAAAATATAAGCCGGACAGTGCTCAATCTTCGAATTTATAATACCCTTTAACATATCGTAGGCAATAATGGACATAAAGGCACCGGGAACACCATGTCCCGTGCAGTCCACCGCTGCAATAAATATTTTACCATTGATCTCATGTTTCCAGTAAAAATCGCCACTTACCAAATCTTTAGGCCGATAATACACAAAGGACTCGGGAAGCACCTTCTTAATTTCAAGTTCTGACGGAAGAATGGATTCCTGAATTCTTTTGGCATAATAGATACTGTCCGTTAGGCTTTGGTTAATCTTTGAAAGCAATTCCCGTTGGGCCTCAATTTTCTTTTTGTCACCTGCTTTTTCTTCCAGGGATTTATAGGCTGATTTATAATTTCTGATACGGAAATTAATAATGGATTGGATAAGAAACACCAGTGCAATCAGATAAAATGCATAAGCATAGCTCGACATCCAGATGGGGGGAACTACAGATATGTCTAAGGTAACCGGTTTCTCTGTCCAAATATGATCGCTGTTGGCCCCTTTAACGTGAAGTGTATAATCCCCCGCAGGCAAATCAGATATATCAAGCGTGTTCTCCGATGTCACCGGCCTCCAATCATCGTCAAAACCTTCCAAATAGACTTGATACTTGTTTTTGGCTGATTCCGAAAATTCCAACGCAGCAAACCTTACCTTAAGCATAGAGCTTTTTCTGTACTTAAGCTTAATCTGGGGGGTATCCGTCTTAAAACTACCTTTGATTTTACCCTTATGAAACAATTCGATCGAAGTAAATACGACTTCCGGCCGATGCAAATTATAATGGATGGAATCAGGATTTATAAATGCCACCCCTTCTACACCTCCAAAATAAGCCATGCCCGAATTAGACTGTTCAACAGCTCCAACATTAAATACATAACCAGGTAAACCGTCGGCAATATCAAAGTTATAGATTTGTTTGTTGGCCTTTATTAAAGATATTCCTTTATTGGTACTCAACCATACCCCTGAATTATTATCGCAAATTACGCCATAAACCATGTCGTTTGCTAATCCCGAAGAGTGCGTATAAAAGCCGGACACATCCTCTTTCTTACTATAAAAGCTGATACCCGATCTAGTCCCGAACCATATCCTGTCCTGATCATCTTCGGCAATAGACAAAATATAGTTGTTGCTCAATACTGATATTGAATCCCCGGAATTTCTAAGATGGCCGATTTTTTTAACCGTATCGTCATTACTGTCCAAAAAGTTAACACCATCACTGGTTCCAATCCATAATATCCCTTCCGAATCGAGTAACAGGTCGTTAATCTCATCGCTACATATACTCTCTTCGTTGCCTTTTTCAGCAAAAAAATTATTAATGGAATTGCCGTCATATTTGTAAAGCCCGAACTGGGTTCCGAACCAGATATTTCCCCTGGCATCTTCTTCAATGGCATTGATTCTATTTTCCTCGAGCAATGCTTTTACTTCTTTGCTTTGGGTATAGGTAAATTCACTTATTGTGCCTCTTTCCAGGTAAAAGATATAAATACCTTTAGCCGTACCAATCCATATCCGATCTTTCGAATCCCTGCACAAAGCCAATACCATGTCTTCCCCAATTTTATTCAAGGAACGGTTCACGGGATAACTATATACATCACCTCTTTCAGGGTCGAGTATTTTTAATCCTTTATCAGCTGTACCCAACCATATCAATTCTTGTTCATCAATATAAATACTCTTGATATCATAGCTGTTCAGATCACTGTATTTTTTATCGCCACGCATGATGCGTTTAAACTTTTTGGGCTTAAAATCCACTTTTAACAGTCCGCTATATCGTGTACCCACCCATAACAAACCCGAATTATCTTCAAACAAAAAGGTAACTTCGTCCTCAGTTATCAAATTTTGTTTTTGATTATAAAACGAATCCTTATTGTAATCCAATACATCCTTGCCACGGCTATACTCTGCTATTCGCAAACCTGCTTTAGTACCAAGCCAAATTGATCCCGAAGAGTGCCTGATAACAGCATTAATAGCATTTTCTTTTCCGGATAGTGAATTTATTTTTTTATTGCTATAGGACTCATCTCGTTGGTTAAGGTGATATAAACCCTGCGATCCTGCCAGAATAAATGATTTTGCTGATAATTCCAGTATCCCGGTGATTGCCCCCAGTTGGTTTGAATAGGTTCCATATTCATCATCAACAATTACCCTTTCGTATAGCTTCTCCCTGGTATTAAATTGCGCTATTCCATCTTTTGTTCCAATCCACAGTATATGGGGATTTTTGTAAAATATAGGTATGTTCAGTTTTTCCTGATATTTGAAAATACTACTATATAAACCATACGTTGATTTTGAAAGAGGATCAATTTTTAAATTCAACAAATAATTATTTGTTTTTACCCACAGTGAAGAATCCTTATCAAAGGATAGTCCATATATATTGTCTTCCGGCAATTCATATGCCCCTTCCAATTTACTATTATAACAGGTAAATGTTCCCGTTATTCGATCCCATTTGTTCAGCCCGTTGCCAATAGTTCCAATCCAAAGGTTACCGTCGACATCCTCACTTATACATTGTATATGGTTACCTGATATTGAAGTACTGTCCTCAAGGTTGTGACGAAAAACTTTAAACGAATACCCATCGTACTTGTTTAAACCATCCTGTGTACCCACCCATAAAAATCCTTTGCTATCCTGAAAAATGGATGTGATACCATTACCCGATAACCCTTCATGAATCGAATATGAGCTTATACTAACATCTCCCTGTGCTTTCAGTACATCCATAGATACTAAACCACACAGAATAACAGATGCTAATAACAACGTGCACCGATTAATTATTTTAAGTTTCCATTGAAAAAATTGACATTTCATACGCGCAGCTAAATTAGCAAAATGTCTTTATTTTAATATTCGTTTAGAAAAAAAACACAAATTAAGTCATGATGTTGCACCATTAAAGTGTATGTAACATAATTCCAATCAACCCCAACATGAATCAACTCCATTTGGGCCATCCAAACTTATCTGGGACTTATTGGCTTTAGGCGAAAGAAATAATTTTCATGAAAAACCGGGATTAATAACTTCTTAATCGAAGCAAAAAGCCCCTTGTTAACAATATAACAAGAGGCCACCATGTAAAATATGATTAATCGAAACCAGCATGTCCGTCCGTTTAACACAGACACACGGCAAATGATAGAATTGTGGAAAAATATTTATTTGACCTTATCCATAAACCATTGCAAATTCTGAGACTTAGGTCTTTCAATGGGCAATCCGTAAAGTCGGTCCCAAATAAGTTGTGTCAACACCCCAAGTGCCCTTGAAACTCCAAATAAAACCGTATAAATTGGATACTCGACTATTCCGTAACTGGTAAGTAACGATCCTGAGATAGCATCCACATTAGGCCAAGGATTTTTTACCTTACCGGTTGCCGCCAACACATCGGGCACCACATTATATATCCTATTCACCAGCTTAACGTATGGCGCATCCGGAATATATTTATTGGCAAAATCAAGTTGTACCTGGAATCGAGGATCTGTTTTTCGTAATACCGCATGACCATATCCGGGTATCACTCTTCCCTTACTTAATGTTTCTTCGGCATAAGCTTTAATTTGAGCTTCCGTTGGGTCTTCGCTTCCAATCTCCCGCTTCATTTTATTTAACCAGTGCATCACATCCTGATTGGCCATCCCATGTAGTGGCCCGGCCAAACCATTCATACCCGCCGAAAAACTATAATATGGGTTTGATAATGCTGACCCCACCAAATGGGTGGCATGTGCAGATACATTGCCTCCTTCGTGATCGGAATGGATCAGCATGTACAAGCGCATCAGCCTCTTTACCTCTTCGCTATCATGCCCCATCATATGTGCCAAATTACCAGCCCAATCCAAACCGGGATCAACCGGGATATGTCTTCCCTGATGGAAAACCCTTCGATAAATGTATGCTGCAATGATAGGCAATCGTGCTATCAGGTCCATTACCCCTTCGTAGGTAGGGTCCCAATAATCTTTTTTATCCATACCCACCAAATAAGCTTTGCGGAATTGTGATTCTGTCGACATGGCCAAAATAGCCGTATTAAACTGAATCATTGGGTGAGCATCCTTTGGTAATGCTTCAATCACATCGTACACATGAGGGGGAATTCCTTGTGCCCGCAATGCCCATTGCTCACTAATATATTTAACATCTTCATCGCTAGGTAATTCGCCTGTAAGCATCAAATAAAAAATGCCTTCGGGCAATGGCTCGCCATCCTCATGTATCTTAGGTAATTTTTCTTTTAGTTCCGGAATTGAATATCCCCGAAATCGGATACCCTCTTCTGCATCAAGCTTGGATGTACAGGTCAATAAGCCAACTACGCCTTTCATACCTGTTAGCACCTGTCCAACGGTTACTTCTTGTATAACTTTATCGCCATGCTCTTTAATAAGTTCCTTAACCATATTTGCCTTAGGGATAGCAATATCGATTAGTTTTTGTTTTATATAGTCCATAAGTAATTATTTGATGTTTGATAAATATACGAAATAACGAAACATATACTTAGCCAAATAACACCTTAATTAATTTTTTCTGCCACAACGAAGAAGTACCAAAGAATACATTTCCAAAGCCTATCCTTCTCTCAGTGACCATTAATCCCCGCTTAACATCAATTGTTATTTATCCTAATTTGAAGAATGTTTCCCAACATCATAAGAACAGCCATTGTTAAATTTTGTTCGTTAATTTAAAAAAACAAAAAAAGGGTGCCCTCAGGACACCCTCTAAATCATTATATACGAAATACAGTTAAGCTTTTTTCGCTTTAGCATAACCATAAATAGCGCTTGCGCCTAATTCTTCTTCAATACGAAGCAATTGGTTGTACTTGGCCATACGGTCAGAACGGCTCAAAGAACCTGTTTTGATTTGACCTGAGTTAGTAGCAACGGCGATGTCAGCAATTGTAGAATCCTCAGTTTCACCGGAACGGTGAGAAGTAACTGAAGTATAACCTGCTCTGTGAGCCATTTCAATTGCATTTAAAGTTTCAGTTAAAGTACCAATTTGGTTTACTTTAATAAGGATTGAGTTAGCAGCTCCTAATTCGATACCTTTCTTCAGGTAATCAACGTTAGTTACAAATAAGTCATCACCTACCAATTGGCACTTATCCCCAATTTTGTTGTTTAATGCAACCCATCCGTCCCAGTCGTTCTCGTCCATTCCGTCTTCGATAGAATCGATAGGGAATTTTTCGGCTAATTCAGCTAAGAAAGCAGCTTGCTCCTCAGAAGTTCTTTTAACTCCGTTTGGCTCAAAAATGCTATAATCGTAAACACCATCCTTGAAGAACTCAGAAGAAGCACAGTCCATAGCGATAGAAACATCACCTCCATCTTCTGCACGTCCTGGCTTGTAACCCGCGTTTTTAATAGCAGTAAGGATACAGTCGATAGCCTCTTCGGTACCACCTAACATTGGAGCGAAACCTCCTTCATCGCCAACAGCGGTAGAAAGACCTTTTCCTTTAAGAACTTTGGCAAGCGCATGAAATACCTCAGCACCCATACGTAATCCTTCTTTGAAAGTAGGAGCGCCGATAGGGCGGATCATGAACTCTTGGAAAGCGATCGTCGCATCAGAGTGAGAACCTCCGTTAATAATGTTCATCATTGGAACAGGAAGTGTACAGGCGTTTGTACCACCGATGTAGCGGTAAAGGGGCATACCCAGGTACTCAGCAGCAGCTCTGGCTGTAGCTAAAGAAACACCTAAGATAGCGTTAGCACCTAATTTGCTCTTGGTTTTAGTTCCGTCCATTTCAAGCATCTTGCTATCCACACCAACTTGATCTAGCACGCTAAAACCGATTAATTCTGGAGCAATTACATCGTTTACGTTGGCAACCGCTTTTTGAACACCTTTACCTAAGTAACGGCCTTTGTCGCCATCTCTAAGCTCTAAAGCTTCGTGCTCACCAGTAGACGCTCCCGAAGGAACAGCAGCACGACCAACAAAACCACTTTCTAGTGTTACTTCTACTTCGATAGTAGGATTTCCACGTGAGTCAAGAATCTCACGAGCATGAACATTTGAAATTTGTCCCATAATATTGACTTATTTAAAAATTGAGTTTACAATTCTATAAAAAAAGGATAATAGCACGAGGCAATTATCCTTTTATTTTATCATGAATACATGTATTTAACTACAAATTCACTATTCCTTTGCATTTTCTTCATCTGAAGGTGCTTCAGTCGATTCATCCGCAGCTTTCGCTTCAGGAGCAGCAGATTCGGCAGCCGCATCCGCGGAGGCAGCTTTATCTTCTTTTTCCACAACTGCAGTTTCCACTGCTGCTGTTGAATCAGAAGATTTCTTACGACGTGTACGACGTGTTTTCTTCTCAGAAGATGCTTTGCTTGCAGACAACATGTTTTCGTTGTAATCTACCAGCTCGATATAACACATATCTGCATTATCACCAATACGGTTACCCAACTTTAAAATACGGGTATAACCACCAGGTCTTTCGCCAATTTTGCCTGCTACTTCTCTGAACAGCTCGGAAACGGCCTCTTTATTTTTTAGGTAACTAAAAACAACTCTTCGTTGTGCAGTTGAATCATCTTTAGATTTAGTAATAAGCGGCTCAACGTACATACGCAATGCTTTTGCTTTCGCCACCGTGGTTTTAATTCTCTTATGCATGATAAGAGAATTAGCCATGTTTGCAAGCATTGCCTTACGGTGAGCGCTCTTTCTACCTAAGTGATTGAACTTTTTTCTATGTCTCATCGCAATTATTCCTTGTCTAATTTATACTTAGTAATATCCATGCCAAAGGTTAAGTTCATCACCTGTAACAAATCATCAAGCTCTGTTAATGACTTTTTACCGAAGTTACGGAACTTCAATAAATCGTTACGGTTAAACTGCACCAACTCTCCCAGTGTTTCCACATCAGCTGCTTTTAGGCAATTAAGTGCACGTACCGAAAGGTCCAGATCAACCAATTTGGTTTTAAGAAGCTGACGCATATGAAGTACTTCTTCATCAAATTCTTCGTTACCAAACTTCTCGTCCGAATCCAGCGTGATTCTTTCGTCGGAAAACAGCATAAAGTGGTAAATCAAAATTTTCGCGGCTTCTTTTAAAGCATCCTTGGGATGGATAGAACCGTCTGTTTCTATTTCAATAATTAATTTCTCGTAGTCAGTCTTCTGCTCTACACGATAGTTTTCAATCGCATATTTTACATTCCTGACCGGAGTATATATAGAGTCGATCGCGATAACGCCAAACTCAGCATCTACCGAACGGTTTTCCTCTGCGGGAATATAGCCCCTACCCTTATTAATGGTTAGTTCCATTTTAAGGTTTACATCAGGGTTCATCAAGCAGATGGTTTTATCAGGATTCAATACCTCAAAGCCTGTCATGAAGTTGCTCAACTCGCCGGCTTTTAATTCATCTTTACCCGACACGCTGATAGTTACTTTTTCACTATCTACCTCTTCAACAATCTGTTTGAATCTGATTTGCTTAAGATTAAGAATTATGTCGGCTACATCATTAATTACGCCAGGTATAGTTGAAAACTCATGATCAACACCTTCGATTTTTACAGATGTAATAGCGAAACCTTCTAATGAGGATAACAAAATTCTTCTTAAGGCATTTCCAACTGTAATACCATATCCCGGCTCTAGCGGGCGAAATTCGAATCGGCCAAATTGCTTGTCCGACTCTAGCATAATTACTTTATCTGGTTTTTGGAATGCTAATATTGCCATAAGAATAAATTATTTAGAATACAATTCAACGATCAATTGTTCTTTAATGTTTTCAGGAATATCTTCCCTCTCCGGCACATTTAAAAATTTACCGCTTACAGAGTCGTTGTCCCACTCTAACCAAGAGAAGTTATGCACTGAAGATGCTGCCAAAGATTCCGTGATTGCCTCAAGTGACTTAGACTTTTGGCGAACCCCGATGATTTGATCAGCTTTAACAGTGTATGACGGAATGTTTACGATTTCACCGTCCACTGTAATATGCTTGTGAGATACAAGCTGACGAGCAGCAGCTCTTGTAGGCGCAATACCTAAACGATATACTACGTTGTCTAATCGACACTCTAGTAAACCAAGTAAAACCTCACCGGTAATACCCTTTGAGCGAGATGCTTTTTTAAACAGGTTACTAAATTGCTTCTCTAATACACCGTAAGTATATTTAGCTTTTTGTTTTTCTTTTAACTGAACACCGTATTCCGATGTTTTTCTGCGACGGTTGTTACCGTGCTGTCCTGGAGGATAGTTCTTTCTTTCAAAGCTTTTATCCGAACCATAAATTGCCTCACCAAATTTACGGGCAATTCTTGTTTTAGGTCCAATGTATCTAGCCATTCTTCTAAATTTTTGTTTTTAAATTTTTGTTTTCAAATTATGAATATGAAGGCCGCGAGATTATAGAGAGGAGGTTCTATATATAATCATCCATAATTCAAAATCCAAAAGCTCAATTTATGGTTAATAACTAGTAATTAATTATACTCTTCGTCTTTTTGGAGGACGACATCCATTATGAGGCATTGGCGTGATGTCCACAATCTCTGTTACTTCTATTCCACTGGAGTGGATAGAACGAATTGCAGACTCGCGACCGTTACCCGGTCCTTTTACGTATACCTTCACCTTTCTCAATCCAAGATCAAATGCTACTTTGGAGCAATCGGATGCTGCAGTTTGAGCTGCGTAAGGGGTGTTCTTTTTAGAACCCCTGAATCCCATTTTACCCGCACTTGACCAAGAAATTACCTGACCATTCTTATTGGTCAAAGAAATAATAATGTTATTGAAAGATGAGTGAATATGTGCTTCTCCCTGAGCCTCTACTTTTACGACTCTTTTCTTCTGACTCGCTGTCTTCTTTGCCATATTTCAATTATTATTTAGTTGCTTTCTTTTTGTTTGCAACAGTTTTCTTCTTCCCTTTACGTGTACGAGCGTTGTTTTTCGTTTTTTGTCCACGTAACGGTAAACCGATACGATGACGGATTCCACGGTAACAACCGATATCCATCAAACGTTTGATGTTCAACTGAATTTCAGAACGAAGTTCACCTTCTATTTTGTACTCTTCAGCAATAATCTCACGAACTTTAGCTGTTTGTTCGTCTGTCCATTCGCTAACTTTTAAGTTAACGTCTATCCCAGCAGCGCCAAGGATACCTTGGGCAGCGCTCTGCCCGATTCCGTAAATATATGTCAATGATACCACACCACGCTTGTTGGTTGGTATATCAACTCCAGCAATTCTAGCCATAATATTAATAATTATCCTTGACGTTGTTTAAACTTTGGATTCTTTTTGTTAATCACGTATAAGCGTCCTTTGCGTTTTACGATCTTGCAATCGGCGCTTCTCTTCTTAACAGATGCTCTAACCTTCATTTTATTATAGAATTAATTTTTATACCTATATGAAATTCTACCCTTGGTAAGGTCGTATGGAGACATCTCCACCTTCACTTTATCGCCCGGCAAAATTTTAATATAGTGCATTCTCATTTTACCCGAGATATGCGCTGTAATGATATGCCCGTTTTCCAATTCCACTCTAAACATGGCATTTGAAAGGGCTTCTATTATCGTTCCGTCTTGTTCTATCGAGGCTTGTTTAGCCATAATGTGTTACCTTTTTTTAAATTTCAGACTGCAAAGTTAATATTTCTTCAACAAATTTGAAACTTGATAGTATATCTGCTTCATTTTTTCCCACGGCAACAGAGTGCTCGAAGTGAGCAGATACCTTTTTGTCGATGGTCCTGATGGTCCACCCATCATTTTCCTGAACAATATTTCGCTTACCTAAATTAATCATGGGTTCAATGGCGATTACCATTCCTGGCTTTAACAATGTACCATTTCCTCTCCTGCCATAATTAGGCACTTCCGGCGCTTCATGCAAGTTTCTTCCCACTCCATGTCCTACCATTTCGCGCACCACTGAATATCCTCTTGCCTCACTGTGTTGCTGTATCGCATAACCAATATCACCTAATCGTTTACCGGCTACTGCATTTTCAATTCCTTTGTAAAGCGATTCTTTGGTAGTGGTCAGCAAATCTTTTTTTTCCTGACTTACTTCACCTACCTCGAAAGTATAGGCAGAATCACCATAAAATTCATTTTTCAACACACCACAGTCAACAGAAACAATATCCCCGTTTTCGAGCGGTTTATTGTTTGGTATTCCGTGTACAACTTGTTCATTTACCGAAGTACAAAGGGTATTAGGATATCCCTGGTAATCAAGAAAACCAGGAATACCACCGTTATCCCTTATAAACTCTTCGGCGACTTTATCCAACTCCAAGGTGGTAACGCCAGGCTTAATCAGTTTTGCAACTTCACCTAGTGTTTTAGCCACCAACATGTTACTTTGTCGAAGTAACTCAATCTCCTCGTCTGTCTTAAGATATATCATTGTACGAACGACCTCTCATTAATTAGTAAACAGCAGGTCCGCCACCGGTTCTACCTTTGATTCTTCCCGACTTCATTAATCCGTCATAGTGACGCATCAACAAGTGACTCTCAATTTGTTGCAATGTATCCAAAACAACGCCTACAAGAATCAATAAAGAAGTACCTCCATAAAACTGGGCAAACATTCTATCTACACCTGCAATCATTGCAAAAGCAGGCAATATCGCTACCAAAGCCAAAAATACCGATCCCGGCAAAGTGATCTTTGACATTACTGAATCTAGGAACTCCACTGTTTTTTTACCTGGTTTAACACCCGGTATAAAACCACCGTTTCGTTTCATATCCTCGGCCATTTGCGTTGGATTGATAGTAATAGCCGTATAAAAATAGGTAAAAGCAATGATTAAAAAGGCGAATGTTACATTGTAACCCACTCCCGTAAAATCGGCAAACATTGCGGTAAACCAACTATTTCCACCGTCTCCTACATATCCGGCCAATGTAATAGGCACAAACATAATTGCCTGGGCAAAAATGATAGGCATTACACCAGCAGCGTTCACTTTTAATGGTATGTATTGACGAACTCCTCCGTATTGCTTATTTCCCACAATGCGCTTAGCGTACTGTACCGGAATACGGCGAGTTCCCTGTACCAACAAAATTGTACCTGCAAACACAAAGAAAAGAACCACGATCTCAATCAACAACATCACCAATCCACCACCTTCTTCTAAACGAGATACGAATTCGGCCACCGCGGCAAACGGCAATCGCGCAATAATACCGATCATAATAATCAACGATATACCATTACCAATCCCTTTTTCAGTTATTCTTTCTCCCAGCCACATTACAAACATAGTACCTGCCGTAAGTATAACGATTGATGTAATTTTGAACATCAATCCTGGAGTAGAAATGGCTGCATCGGGAAGGTTAGCCAAATAAGCCGGTGATTGAAACAATAGTATGATAACTGTCAGATAACGTGTAATTTGGTTAATCTTACGTCTTCCGCTTTCACCTTCGCGCTGTAATCTTTGAAAATAAGGAACAGCGATTCCTAACAGTTGAATAACGATAGAAGCAGATATGTAAGGCATAATACCTAACCCAAATACAGATGCATTAGAGAACGCACCTCCTGAGAACATATCTAACAGTCCCATAACTCCTTCAGCAGTTTGGTCTTTTAATGCACTTAATTGAGTTGGATCGATTCCCGGTAGTACAATAAACGAGCCCAGGCGGTAAATCAATACCAGGCCGATTGTTGTAAGAATACGGGATTTAAGATCCTCAATCTTCCAAATGTTGCGAATTGTTTCGATCAGTTTCATTATGATTTACAGTTTTACAACGGTTCCTTGAGCCGCTTCGATTGCGCTCACCGCTGATTTAGAAAAGGCATGAGCTTTCACTTCAATTTTGGCTGTTATGTTTCCGTTACCAAGAATCTTCACCCGGTCATTCTTGCTGATAAACCCGGCTTCGCGAAGAACGTCAACGTCGATTACAGACAAATTGTTCTTTTCGGCAAGCAGTTGCAACAAGTCAATGTTAATTGCCTTGTACTCTACTCGGTTGATGTTTTTAAACCCGAATTTAGGAACACGTCTCTGTAAAGGCATTTGACCACCCTCGAAACCAATTTTTTTAGAATAACCAGATCTGGACTTGGCACCCTTATGTCCACGGGTGGATGTACCTCCGTGGCCAGAACCTTGTCCTCTACCAATTCTTTTTCTGTTTTTGGTAGAACCTTCTGCAGGTTTTAAATTACTTAAGTCCATATCTAAATTTAACTTAATTCGTTATCAATTATTTTTCTACACTAACCAGGTGTCTCACCTTTTCAACCATACCAAGAATTTGAGGAGTTGCCTCAAATTCCTTAGTTGCATTTATTTTTGTTAGTCCAAGAGCCGTCAAAGTTCTTTTTTGACGTTCGGTAGAACCGATTTTGCTCTTCACTTGAGTTACTTTTATCTTAGCCATTTTTGCTATCCTTATCCGTTAAATACTTTGTCTAACGTAACACCTCTGAGCTGGGCTACAGTCTGTGCGTCTCTTAATTCTTTGAGCGCATTAATGGTAGCTTTTACAAGGTTGTGAGGGTTCGATGAACCTTTCGACTTTGCCAAAACGTCGGTTACACCAACACTTTCGAGTACAGCACGCATCGCACCACCGGCTTTTACCCCGGTACCGTGTGAAGCTGGCTTCATGAAAACGCTGGCTCCTCCATACTTGCTATACTGCTCGTGAGGGATGGTTCCGTTTAAAACAGGAACCTTAACCAGGTTTTTCTTGGCGGCTTCAACACCTTTAGCGATTGCCGTTGTTACTTCGTTAGCTTTACCTAAGCCCCAACCTACGATGCCATTTTCGTTACCAACTACAACAATAGCAGAAAAACTAAAAGTTCTACCACCCTTTGTAACCTTGGTTACACGGTTAATGGCAACTAACCTATCCTTTAAATCAAGGTCGTTATTGCTTCTTACTTTTTGATTATCTCCTGCCATAGTTATTAAAATTTAAGACCTGCTTCACGTGCAGCATCGGCTAATTGTTTAACTCTACCATGGTACAAAAATCCGTTACGGTCGAATACCACGTCTTCTATTCCGGCACTTTTTGCCTTTTCGGCGATCAATGTGCCTACTTTAGCGGCCTGCTCGGTTTTAGTAACTTTTTGTGCAGCGATCTCTTTCTCTAGCGAAGAGGCTGCCAAAACAGTTTTCCCGTTTACATCATCTACTAGTTGAACAGAAATTTGCTTGTTACTTCTGAAAACCGACATTCGGGGCTTCTCTGAAGTACCCGAAATCTTACCCCGGATACTTTTCTTTATTTTTAGTCTTCTCTCTATTTTAGAAAAAGCCATAATTTTAAATTTTAATCAGATTAAACTTTAGCAGATTTACCAGCTTTACGTCTGATTTGCTCTCCCACAAACTTAACACCTTTACCTTTATAAGGCTCTGGCTTACGAAGCGAACGGATTTTAGCGCAAATCTGACCCAGCAATTGCTTATCTGCAGATTCTAAGGTAATAATCGGATTACTCTTTCTGTCGGTTACAGCCTCTACTTTGATTTCGGCTGGCAACTGAATATGAATGGGGTGAGAGAATCCTAAAGATAGCTCAAGAATCTGTCCCTGGTTTGTGGCTCTGTAACCTACACCCACCAATTCCATTTTCTTAACGAATCCATTTGATACTCCTTCAACCATATTGTTGATAAGCGAACGACATAAACCGTGCTGAGAACGGTGATTTTTAGACTCTGAAGGTCTTTTCACCTCAACCTGCCCATCATTCACCTCTACTGTCATTTCTGGATTAATTTCTTGCGAAAGTTCTCCTTTTGGCCCTTTAACGGTAACAAGGTTTTCCTTAACTGTTACTGTAACTCCGGCCGGTATCGAGATGGGTTGTTTTCCTATCCTTGACATACTGTTTCCTCCTTAATTAATAAACGTAACATAAAACCTCACCACCAACTTGAGCCGATCTAGCTTCCTTATCGGTCATAACACCTTTAGAAGTAGAAAGGATGGCGATTCCTAAACCATTTAACACCCTTGGCATTGTTTTGTAGCCAACGTACTTACGCAAACCGGGTGTACTTACGCGCTTAAGCGTCTTTATTGCAGAAAGTTTCGATTGAGTATCGTACTTAAGTGCAATTTTAATTATTCCTTGCTTGTTGTCTTCCACAAACTTGAAGTTAAGGATATAACCTTTGTCGTAAAGAACTTTGGTCATTTCCTTTTTTAAGTTTGATGCAGGAATTTCAACAACTTTGTGTTTTGCCATAATGGCATTTCTGATACGAGTCAGAAAATCTGCTATTGGATCTGTCATTTTAAAAAAGTTTAAATTAATCCCGATAACGGGACAATATTTATACTTGAAACCTAATATTTTCTACCAGCTGGCTTTTTTCACTCCAGGTATTAGACCTGCAGCAGCCATCTCGCGGAATTGAATCCTGGACAAACCGAATTGTCTCATATATCCTTTTGGACGACCTGTAATTTTGCAACGGTTGTGCAAACGTACAGGAGAAGCGTTTTTAGGCAATTTTTGTAATGCTTCATAATCACCTGCTTCTTTCAATGCCGCTCTTTTTTCAGCGTATTTGGCAACAAGCTTGGCTCTTTTCACTTCCCGAGCCTTCATTGATTCCTTGGCCATATCTAACTATTTTTTGTTTTTAAATGGTAAACCAAAAGCCTTTAATAAAGCAAAAGCTTCCTCATCGGTATTTCCAGAGGTCACAAAGGTAATATTCATACCCAAAATCTTACTAACTTCGTCAATATTTATTTCGGGAAAAATAATTTGTTCCTCAATACCTAAGGTATAGTTTCCACGCCCGTCAAGCTTGCTGTTTACCCCTTTAAAGTCGCGAATACTTGGCAAAGAAATACGAATAAGTCTTTCCAAGAACTCGTACATGTTGTTTTTTCTAAGTGTTACGCGAACACCGATAGGCATTTTTTTACGCAACTTAAAGTTAGAAACGTCCTTCTTTGAAAGACAAGGAACAGCTTTTTGACCGGTGATGGCGGTAAGCTCCTTAATTGCGATGTCAACCATTTTTTTATCGGCCACTGCTTGACCGACACCTTGGTTGATCACAATTTTCTCTAATTTCGGAACCTGCATTACAGTTTTGTACTCAAATTCCTTCATCAATGCAGGAACAACTTGCTCCTTGTACATTGTTTTTAAACTAGGTGTATAGCTCATTACTTGATCTCCTCCCCTGATTTTTTAGCAAACCTTACTAATTTACCTTCATCGTCTTTGCGGCGTCCGATACGGGTAGCCTCTCCGTTTGAAGGATCTTTAAGGTTTAAGTTAGAGATGTGGATGGGAGCCTCTTGCTTAACGATACCCCCTTGCGGGTTGTCAGCGTTTGGCTTGGCATGCTTAGACACCATATTGATTCCTTCCACGATAGCTCTATTTTTACTCACAAGGACTTCAAGTACCTTACCTTCTTGTCCTTTATATTCTCCGGCGTTCACAATTACTGTATCGCCTTTTTTAATATGTAACTTTCCCATTGCTATCTTTTATTAAAAATTTATAGCACCTCAGGAGCCAATGAAACGATTTTCATGTAGCCGTCGCGTAATTCTCTGGCAACAGGGCCAAAGATACGAGTACCGCGCATTTCACCTGCTTGGTTCAACAACACACATGCATTTTCGTCGAAACGGATATATGACCCGTCGGCTCGTCTGATCTCTTTTTTTGTACGAACAACTACTGCCTTAGTAACTGTGCCTTTCTTCATTTCTGTAGAAGGCATTGAACTTTTAACGGTTACTACGATACGGTCACCGATGGTGGCGTATCTTTTTTTTGTGCCGCCAAGTACCCTGATGCAGAGTACTTCTTTGGCACCACTATTATCGGCAACAGCCAATCTGGATTCTTGTTGTATCATGATTACTTAGCTCTATCGATAATTTCTACTAATCGCCAGCGTTTAGTTTTGCTCAACGGGCGAGTTTCCATAATTTTTACTGTATCACCAGCATTGCAGTCATTTTTTTCATCGTGAGCGTGAAATTTCTTGGTCTTTTTCACGAATTTACCGTAAACCGGGTGTTTTTCACGAATCTCAACAGCAACCACGATAGATTTATCCATTTTGCTGCTAGCAACGATACCGATACGTTCTTTTCTTAAGTTTCTTTTTTCCATCACTAAACTATTTTTCGGTTAATTGCCTTTGACGCAAAATAGTTTGCAATCGTGCAATGTTTCTACGTAAGTCTCTTATCTGCAAAGGGTTTTCCAATGGAGATATACTATGATTGAGTTCTAAACGAATAAGCTCTGCACGCTCGGTATCAATCTTTTCGATGATCTCGCTGATCGCCATTTCATTAATTTCTGATACTTTCATCTTACTTCTTATGCTTTAGATTCAACATAGTCTCGTCTTACAACGAATTTAGTAGTAACAGGCAATTTTTGAGCTGCTAAACGCAATGCTTCTTTTGCTGTTTCGTATGGTACTCCTTCACATTCAATAATGATTCTTCCCGGAGTAACAGGAGCTACAAATCCTTCTGGGCTACCTTTACCTTTACCCATACGTACCTCTGCAGGTTTCTTGGTAATTGGTTTGTCAGGAAACACCCTGATCCAGATTTGTCCTTGACGTTGCATGTAACGGGTTACCGCAATACGAGCCGCCTCAATCTGGCGTCCGGTAAGCCATTTACTTTGTAAGGATTTAATTCCAAAAGATCCGAATGCCAGCTCTGCACCACGTTGTGCTTCGCCCTTCATTCTGCCTTTTTGCCTTCTTCTGTATTTTACTTTCTTTGGTTGTAACATCTTTCTAACTCATTTACATTAGCTGATGATTACTTTCTTCTCTTCTTGAAACTCCCACCTTTGCGGCCGCCGCTATCTTTGGCAGCGAAGTTTGGTGATAGATCCGGTTTCCCGTAAATCTCTCCTTTACAAATCCAAACTTTGATACCTAGCAAACCTGTTTTGGTAAGAGCTTCCGCCTGAGCGTAATCGATATTTGCACGGAATGTGTGTAGCGGGGTTCTTCCTTCTTTGTACATTTCCGATCTGGCCATTTCTGCACCGTTCAAACGACCTGAAACTTGAATTTTGATACCTTCCGCTCCCATTCTCATGGTTGAAGCAATAGCCATTTTAACTGCACGACGGAAAGCGATACGGCCTTCCAACTGACGAGCGATGTTGTTGGCTACAATAATAGCATCCAATTCGGGTCTTTTCACCTCAAAAATGTTGATTTGAACCTCCTTGTCGGTGATTTTCTTCAACTCCTCTTTCAGTTTGTCAACCTCCTGGCCGCCTTTACCGATAATGATACCCGGACGAGCCGTGTGTACAGTAATCGTTATCAGCTTTAGTGTACGTTCAATAATAATTCTCGAAATACTAGCTTTAGCTAGACGCACGTTAAGATATTTACGGATTTTAGTATCTTCTAATAACTTGTCGCCGTAATTCTTTCCGCCAAACCAGTTAGAGTCCCATCCTCTGATGATACCCAACCTGTTACTTATTGGATTTACTTTTTGTCCCATCTAGCTAACTTTTATTTCTTCTTGTTTATTCACGTTGCTATCAATATAAATGGTTACATGGTTCGATCTTTTTCTGATGCGGTGAGCACGCCCTTGCGGAGCCGGTCTCAATCTTTTCAAAATCCTTGCTGAATCAACGTTAATTGATTTCACGACAAGATTTGCATCTTCCATGCGTACCCCTTCGTTCTTCTCTTTCCAGTTTGCAATAGCGGAAAGAAGTAATTTCTCTACCCTGCGCGAAGCTTCTTTAGATGAATACTTCAACAGGTCAAGAGCTAAGTTCACCTCTTTACCTCTGATCATATCTGCAACCAGGCGCATTTTACGTGGAGAAGTAGGCACATTGCGAAGTGAAGCAAAGCTTACCTGCTTATTTGCTTCCTTATTTTGTTCTGCTCTGAGTCTTTTTCTAGCACCCATTTTAATTCTCTTTATTAAGTTACTTTACCGTTAGGTTACCTTTTCTTATTACCTCCGTGACCTCTGTAGGTACGTGTTGGTGAAAACTCGCCTAACTTGTGACCTACCATATTTTCGGTCACGTAAACAGGAATAAATTTATTTCCGTTGTGCACTGCGATAGTATGTCCCACAAAATCAGGAGATATCATCGATGCTCTTGCCCAGGTTTTAATTACCGTCTTTTTACCTGAATCGTTCATCTTAAGAACTTTAGCTTCAAGCTTATAATCGATAAATGGGCCTTTTTTTAATGATCTGCTCATAATTTCTTCTGATTACACGTTATTTTTTACGTCTTTCAATAATGTACTTGCTTGTCGCTTTTTTCTTGTCACGAGTTTTAAAGCCTTTAGCTAATACACCTGTACGTGATCTTGGATGACCTCCAGACTGACGTCCTTCACCACCACCCATTGGGTGATCTACCGGGTTCATGGCCACACCACGAACGCGAGGACGACGACCTAACCAACGTGAGCGACCTGCTTTACCAGATCTTTCAAGCGCGTGGTCTGAGTTACCAACCGCACCGATTGTGGCACGACAAGTAGTCAGGATCATTCTAGTTTCACCAGAAGGTAATTTAATCACGGCAAATTTTCCGTCACGAGCAGCCAATTGAGCAAAAGTACCAGCACTACGTGCCATAATTCCACCCTGTCCCGGGCGTAACTCAATATTGTGGATGATCGTTCCCAGAGGGATCTCTTTTAGGGTTAACGTGTTTCCCAGATCCGGGCTTACGCCTTCTCCGGAATTCACTGTTTGACCGACTTCTAATCCATTAGGAGCGAGAATGTAACGCTTTTCGCCATCGGCATACGCCAACAATGCGATACGTGCACTACGGTTTGGGTCGTATTGTATAGACTCAACTGTAGCAGCAACACCGTCTTTATTTCTCTTGAAATCGATTACCCTGTAACGTCTCTTATGACCCCCACCCTTATAACGCATGGTCATTTTTCCAGTGTTATTTCTACCGCCGGATTTTTTGATGGGTTTCAGTAAGGACTTCTCTGGTGTACTTGAGGTAATCGTATCAAATGCACCAATAACTTTGTGTCTCTGCCCCGGTGTTGTGGGCTTTAGCTTTCTTACTGCCATTTTACTTAAATATTGCTATAAAAATCAATCTTATCTCCTTCTGTCAAAGTAACAATTGCCTTTTTGTAAGCAGCAGTTTTACCTACTTGCACACCACTTTTTGTATAACGGCTTTTCACTTTACCGGCATAATTCATGGTGTTTACTTTTTCAACTGTTACATTGTACATTTCCTCAACCGCCTTCTTAATCTGTAGTTTGTTAGCGTCTTTGTTCACAACAAAACCGAAACGGTTTAGCTTTTCACTTATCTCGTTGAGTTTTTCAGTAACTATTGGCTTAATTAATATTTGCATTTTAAAATCTCCTTAAGCTTTAAATTAAAGATTACCTAATCCTTCAACTGAACTTTCCACTAGAACCAAAGCTCCGGCTTTCATAATACTATAAGTATTCAATTCAGCTAATGTTACTACTTCCGATTTTGGAATATTTCTTGAAGCAAGGTATACGTTTTTGTCAGCTTCGTTTAAAACCACCAATGAACGTTTTCCCTCTACTTTAAGGCTCTTACGAATTTGAGCGAACTCTTTGGTTTTTGGAGCTTCCATGTTGAAATCTTCAACAATGATGATGCTTCCGCTTTTAGCTTTATATGATAAAGCCGACTTGCGGGCAAGCTCTTTTAACTTTTTGTTCAATTTAAATCCGTAGTTACGCGGACGCGGACCAAAAATACGACCACCACCTCTGAATACAGGCGACTTGATGCTACCAGCACGGGCTGTACCGGTACCTTTTTGCTTTTTGATCTTACGTGTACTACCTACGATTTCTGCTCTTTCCTTTGACTTATGGGTTCCCTGACGTTGATTTGCTAGGAACTGTTTTACATCAAGATAAATAGCATGATCGTTGGGCTCAATACCGAAAACTGCATCTTCTAACTCAACAGTTTTTCCGGTCTCTTCTCCTGTTATGCTTAATACTTTAAGTTCCATTACATTTCAACAATTAGATATGAACCTTTAGCTCCTGGAACCGAACCTTTCACAATAATAAGGTTGCTTTCAGGAATCACTTTTAATACTCTAAGGCTTTCTACCATCACTCTGTTTCCGCCAGTACGCCCAGCCATGCGCATACCTTTAAAAACACGAGCAGGGTAAGATGCTGCACCGATAGAACCTGGGGCTCTCAAACGGTTGTGCTGTCCGTGGGTTGAACCACCTACACCACCAAAACCATGACGCTTAACCACACCTTGAAATCCTTTACCTTTAGAGATTCCGGTAACGTCAACAAAAATATCTTCTTTGAAGATGTCAACTTTTACCTCATCACCTAAGCTCAATTCTTGTTCGAACCCTTTGAACTCAACAACACTTCTTTTGGGAGTTACGCCTGCTTTTTTAAAGTGGCCTAGCTCTGCCTTAGTAGTGTTCTTTTCCTTCTTGTCGTCGAACGCCAGCTGTACAGCCTCATAACCGTCGGTATCCACAGTTTTCACCTGCGTAACCAAGCATGGGCCAGCTTCGATAACAGTGCATGGAATGTTTTTTCCATCGGCACTGAAAACGGAAGTCATTCCGATTTTTTTTCCAATTAATCCTGGCATTGTTACAAAAATTAAATATTAAATAATCGATTCACACCGCCCGTGCTTCGACCTACGGGCCATGTGAACTTATTTTTCTTTTATCAAACTTTGATTTCCACTTCTACTCCGCTAGGCAATTCTAACTTCATCAGCGCATCGATAGTTTTAGCTGTTGAGCTATAGATATCGATCAAGCGCTTGTAGGATGAAAGCTGGAATTGCTCTCTCGACTTCTTGTTTACGAATGTTGAACGCAACACTGTAAATACCCTTTTGTGAGTTGGAAGAGGAATAGGACCGCTTACTACAGCTCCTGTTGTCTTTACCGTCTTAACGATTTTCTCGGCTGACTTGTCAACCAAGTTGTGATCGTAAGATTTTAATTTGATTCTTATTTTCTGACTCATCTTGAGATCTTATTATAATAATTCTACTTTACCTTCAGCTTCTTTTACTACTTCCACAGCAATCGCTTTAGAAACCTCTTCGAAGTGCGAGAACACCATAGAAGAAGTTGCACGACCGGAAGAAATAGTACGTAAAACTGTTACATATCCGAACATTTCGGCAAGAGGCACCTTAGCTTTTACCACGCGAGCACCAGCTTTAGATTCCATTCCTTCAACCTGACCACGACGCTTATTGAAGTCACCGATAATGTCTCCCATATATTCTTCGGGAGTAACCACTTCAACTTTCATGATAGGCTCCAGAAGAACCGGTTTTGCTTTGGCACTTGCTGCTTTAAAAGCCTGACGACCCGCGATCTCAAAAGACAACTGGTCAGAATCCACAGGGTGGAAAGAACCGTCATTAAGTACAACTTTTAGACTGTCGACAACAAATCCTGCCAACACTCCGTTTTGCATAGCATCCTTGATACCTTTTTCAACTGAAGGGATAAATTCTTTAGGGATATTACCACCTTTTACCGCGTTGATAAACTCAAGGCCTTCTTTTCCGTCTTCTCTAGGACCAACAGTGAGGATTACATCGGCAAACTTACCGCGACCTCCAGATTGTTTCTTAAACACTTCTCTGTGATCCACGGTTTGCGTGATCGCTTCTTTGTAGGTTACCTGAGGACGTCCCTGGTTACATTCTACTTTAAACTCACGTTTTAAACGGTCAACGATAATTTCAAGGTGAAGTTCACCCATACCGCTAATTACCGTCTGCCCGCTATCTTCGTCGGTTTGAACACGGAATGTTGGATCTTCCTCGGCCAATTTAGCCAAAGCCACCCCTAACTTGTCCATGTCTTTTTGTGACTTAGGCTCTACCGCCACTCCGATTACCGGATCCGGAAAATCCATAGATTCCAGGGTAATTGGGTGTTTTTCATCACATAATGTATCTCCGGTACGAATATCCTTAAAACCTACACCTGCACAGATATCACCTGCCTCGATCACGTCTTGCGGTAACTGCTTGTTAGATTTCATTTGGTACAGGCGAGAGATACGTTCTTTTTTACCTGTACGCGTATTTAAAGTATAAGAACCTGCTTCTAATCTACCTGAGTAAATACGCATAAATGCCAGACGACCTACAAACGGATCGGTAGCAATTTTAAACGCTAATGCAGAGAAAGGAGCATTTACATCGTTAGGGCGTGAATCTTCGTTACCAGTATTTGGATTAATTCCGGTAATATCAGGAATATCCGTTGGTGCAGGCAAGAAAGCCACCACAGAGTCAAGCAAACGCTGAACACCTTTGTTTTTAAAGGCAGAGCCACACATCATAGGCGTAATAGTCTGGTTGATGGTAGCCTTACGGATTACCGCAATCATTTCCTCCTTGGTGATCGATTCCGGATCCTCGAAATAACGCTCCATCAGCTCCTCGTCAGATTCGGCCACAGCTTCCACTAACTTGTCTCTCCACTCTTGCGCTTCAGCTTTCAAGCTTTCACGAATTTCTTTTAATTCGTAACGCGATCCCATTTGCGCATCATCGAACCAAACCACCTCTTTATTTTCAATTAGGTCGATAACCCCTTCGAAATCATCTTCCGCTCCAATAGGAATTTGAAGGGGAATAGGATTGGCACCTAACATTTCCCTTACCTGACGGACTACTTCGAAGAAGTTAGCACCCGAACGATCCATTTTATTGACGAAACCGATACGGGGCACACCATATTTGTCGGCTTGTCTCCATACAGTTTCTGACTGTGGCTCCACACCACTTACAGCACAGAATAAGGCAACAGTACCATCTAACACCCTTAAAGAACGCTCCACCTCTACGGTAAAGTCAACGTGACCCGGGGTATCGATAATGTTTATCTTGTACGATTCGTTATTATAGTTCCAGTTGGTTGTAACAGCAGCAGAAGTAATGGTAATACCTCTTTCTTGCTCTTGCTCCATCCAGTCCATGGTAGCAGCACCATCGTGAACCTCACCAATTTTATGGGTAATACCAGTATAAAACAGAATACGCTCTGTTGTAGTGGTTTTCCCTGCATCGATATGCGCCATGATACCGATATTTCTGGTGTGTTTTAAATCTGAATTTCCCATTTTATTTTTTCCCTTAAAAGATTAGATGATTAGAACCTAAAGTGAGCAAATGCTCGGTTAGCCTCCGCCATCCTGTGCATATCTTCTTTTTTCTTGAAGGCACCGCCTTCGTTGTTATAAGCCGCAACAATTTCAGCAGATAGTTTTTCTGCCATTGATTTACCACTTCTTTTGCGCGCAAAAAGTATCAAGTTCTTCATAGCTACAGAAACTTTTCTTGAAGGACGAATTTCGGTTGGAACCTGAAAAGTTGCCCCACCTACTCTACGACTCTTTACTTCTACTGCAGGAGTGATGTTTTCCAACCCTTTTTTCCACATTTCCAAAGCTGGTTTCCCTTCTTTTTCTGCTTTATCAGCCATGCGGTCCAATGCATCATAAAAAATACCGTAAGCAGTTGATTTTTTACCGTCGAGCATCAGGTTGTTGATGAATTGTGTTACCAAAGTATCGTTGAACTTTGGATCTGGAAGCAATATTCGCTTCTTTGGTTTACCTTTTCTCATTTCTTCTTGTTTATCAGTTTATTATTGGCTGTCAATGTTTCTGTGTCTTCAAAAGCAAGGTATTGCCTTTTACTCAACCTTCTGTTTTAACTACCAATAAACAAAACTATCAGTTAAACACTTGTTTAAATTACTTCTTAGGACGCTTAGTTCCATATTTAGAACGACGTTGAGTACGTCCTTCAACTCCTGATGCATCTAAAGCTCCACGTACTAAGTGGTAACGTACACCTGGAAGATCTTTTACCCTTCCTCCGCGCACAAGTACAATAGAGTGCTCCTGAAGATTGTGTCCTTCTCCTGGGATATAGGCATTCACCTCTTTCCCGTTAGTTAGACGAACCCTTGCTACCTTTCTCATGGCCGAGTTCGGCTTCTTTGGTGTAGTCGTGTACACCCTCACACATACACCTCTTCGCTGAGGACAAGAATCTAGTGCTCTAGACTTACTTTTCTCAACCATTGTGGTGCGTCCTTTACGAACTAACTGTTGAATCGTTGGCATATAACTAAAATTGTTTAAATAAAATTCTTTTAAAACCGCTTATAACTATCGCTTTTCCTCTACTAAAACACACTGATTTACAGTACCTTTTCATATTTTTAGACAAAAAAGCGATGCAAAAGTACTAATTTTCAACGAAAAACGAACAATTTATTGCAATATTTTTTCGAATCTTTTAAGTACTTGTTGCTAGAATACAAATTGTTAGTGATATTTGGTGCTCGGTAGTCGGTAGTTGGTGATCGATTTACAGAGGCTGGTTCTTCCCTATTGTTCCCTGGAAGAGGAAGTACTCCGCAAAAGACGGTGTGATGGGGGTTGATAAGCCATGTAAATCACTACACCCCCATCCCTTTTACTGTGTAAAAGTACTTCCCCCGACTCTGTGTCGAGGGAAGAGCTTTTAGTGTGGCGTTTGTTTTTTTAGCTTGAGTTTGGGTGTTAAAATTAATATTAGTGTTGGTTCTTCCCATTTACGTGGGCTACAGAAAGAGGAAGTACGCCGCAGCAAGCGAAGGGATGGGGATTTATATTTTACTTGAACCCAACTATCTTTTTGCCTATATTGTAATGAAAACTAACGTACACTTTTATGCATACTGCGGTAATCAGAACATATCAACAAGGCAACAAAGATATAGCAATCAGACCAACATATAACTATGCCAAAGCTAAACAGCACTTTAGCGACTATGTGCAACATAACCGACATATGCAAAATGTAAATGCCCTTAAAAGCATAGATTGCGCCCTGCATAAGCGACCAGGCTATACTGAGTATTTAAAAGAAAAAGCATACCTGTTACAAAAAACAGGTTATAACAACGAGGCTTATAAAATTTACAGGTTAGCTCTTGAAACCGATAAAAAACGTACAACTATTATTATAGTTAACGACAGGTTGAAAAACAGGGATGATGTGTACACGGAAGCGGAGGCCAGAAAAAAAAAGGTTATTGAAAGATTCGATTATAACCATACTGTTTTCCATCCCAGGCAAAACAAAAAAATGCGCACCTTAAAAGGTTGCATGAGCGGTTATGCCACGCGCGTAGTATGTTCTTTACTATTACCTGTGTTGTTTTCACTGATAAGCAGCGTAGCACAGGCCCAAAGCGTAAATGGTTATATACGTAACAGTTCGGGTACAGGATTACAAAATATTATGGTTGAAGTAACCCAGGTAGATGAACCCACCAATACACATTCCGCTACAACCGACGCCAACGGTTTTTACCAAATTTCCAATGTTTCCACGGATATTGAAAATGAAAATGCCCTTAACAAACCAACAATTACAATAAGCGAATCGAAATTACATATTACATATCGAAACTATACCAACCATGTGCGTCTATATAATTTAGAAGGGAAACTTCTTAAAACCGAAAAAGCTTTAATGCTTAACGAACATTGTTACAAGACAAGCTTTGATTTAGGAAATATCAATGAAAAAATACTACTAGTATGCAGTAGCCGTAATGCAACGAAGATAGTATACTCAAATAAGGGCAGTATGGGTAGCGACAAGGCTACACCTAAATTAAAAAGCAAAACAAGAAACTTTGTAAACTTCCATTTCGATTTATCTGATCCGCAGGGCATGTACCAAAGCCTTAGCGAGCTTAAGGAAATTGATATAGAAGGGAGTAATCAAGTTGATTTTGAATTAGAAGAACACGTAGCATATTTTTGGCGAAAATTCGAACCCGAAATAAGTGAAAGTGGAACAACAGCAACATTAATTATTAAAAATGATGAATTCAATTATAACGATACAATATTTAACGTTGGTCTAAATAGTTGGTGGAAAGATACAGTACCAGTAAATCCAAATGGAACAACAGAATATGAATTAAAATATATCACACCAGTACCAGAGGGAGAGATACCTCATTATGACTTAGTTAAAACGATTGAACTAAGTAAAGATGAACAATCAATAGGTAAAGATAATCCAAAAGCATTAGAACAACAACAAAAAATCAAAGGTAAAGTTACGTATTTCGATAATAAAGCAAATGCAACAGGAGTTGATTTAATATTTAGAGATAGTGATGGAAATATTGTTGATTCACTAAGAACAATTGATGGATATTATGAAGTGGGACCATACCCAGTTAACACAGATGTAAAAACATTAGATGTTCACGTTCCAGAAGATCATCCAACAAATAAAGATGAAGAATATTTTGGACACAAAGGAATACCTATAATCTATGAAAGTCAAGTTGGAGACTACGGAATTAATACAGGACGATTAACAAGAAAAGAAAAAGTTACTCACATGAACGACAGTATTAGACAATATAACATAACATTAACTCCGACTAAATGGACTGATCCTGAAAGTGGAGAACTAGCACAAGTAAACCCCGCACACCTAGTTATAATGGATGGAACTGCAGGATGGGATTTACCAAATTTAAGAGAAAGACCAATTAATGTTTATTTCAAACCAACAAGCCAAAATAATCAATGGTTATACGTAATGGCAGACAAAATAGAAAATAATTTTGGAATTCCATTTCAAATTAACGAAGTTAGTGAAGAATTATCCACTTCAAATTTACCAAATGTGACTAGTCTTGATGAAGAATTTTTGAATAGTATTGAACATAGAACTGGAATGAATGTGGAAGTTAATGAACATCCGGGATTAACATATCCATCAGGTACAGCTGAAAATTATGATAACATACCATTTTTCACAGTTGAAGATATAAGAATAAGAGGACCTCCAATAGGAGGCCTAACAGGAACAGAATATATGATAAACGAAGATTTTAGAGAATTGCTCGGAAGAAGACTAAAAAGTAATGAAATTTCAAATGAATATTACCTTAGTGTAATAAATCCCAATACCCCCATCAATCTAGATACTGCAAAAATGATTTATGATCAAATTAATTTTAACATAATTCATAACCACAGAAAAGCAAGAATTAATAGTGATGAAAAAGAAAGAGTTCACAACGGTCAATATACTCTAAGACCAAATAAAAATAGTGATTTTTATAGTACGAAAACTCAAAATGAATTATACGATGAAGAACGATTTAAACATTGGGACACGACAGGCATCCCTGAATTCAATCAAAAGTTCTTTGATTAGAACTTTTGAAAATTGAATAAATTCAACAAATACAAAAGTTATTTGACTAAAACTCTTGAAAATAGAATAAATACAAAAATTATTTGAACTGATGAATAAGTTTAAAGAAAGTTAACAAGGAAAAGATATTTTGAATAAAAAGTGTATTAAGAGCAATGATTTTATTATAATTTAATTGTTCGTTTCTTTTTTAATTCTAAAAATAAAATTGTCAACAAAAACATGTTGACTGTAAAAAATATTTAGTATATACGAATGTTAGTCTCAGCGGTATCAATAGTATAAACATCATAAGAACCAACACGATAATCTAAACAACAAGACTGCTCATACAAACCATCACTACCAAGAACCTGACCAGAATAGCTATCAAGGAAACAAGAAGACCTGTAAAGATCAAACAAATCACCAGTACTAACTTCTAATAAATCATCACAAACAATGTCGGAAGGAAAACCAGCATCACAATTACCAGAAAAGTCAATCTCACAACGACCAGCAGAAGAAACATACACGAAACCAACAGGACAAAAAGGCTGACCCTTCAAATCAATAGTAGAACCAGAAGAACAACTAACAAAACCAGAACTAGAATTAACAAGACGAGTGTAATAATCACCATTCAAATCAACAGCACCAGTAAACTCAGGTAAACAAACAAAATCATCAGAACCATCACAAGAACCAGAAGAACAAAAGACCTCATCCTCACAAACAACATCAGAAACATAATTGGAAAGTGAAGCATCATAAGAACAACTAATACCTGAACAATCAGAAACAAAATCAGTCTCACAAGAAAAACTCTGACTCAAATCAACAAAATAACGACGAGACTGAACAACATTAGAAATATCGTAAACACAACTAGAAGATTGACAATTACGATAAGTAACTTCATCACTGCAAGTATAAGCACTATCATCACAAACAAGCTCACAAAAAGAAGAACTATCAGGATTAGAAGAATCACAAGCAGCCCAACAAGAACTAGGATTAGTTAACTCACAAACACGCTCAGTAACAATATCACAACTAGAAGTATCACAAGAAGAAACATCAACAAGAGAAGGATAAGAACCAACAACAACATCGTCAACAACTAAAGAACCATCATTACACTCATACAAGTTAGTAAAATAATTAAGAGAGATACTAGAAACACTAGCATCACAAATAGATGACTTTTCACATAAATCAAAAGATTGACCTGAAACACAAAAATCTAAACCACAACTACCAACAGGACAATCATGATTATTACTAAAAAATCCAGGTTTAGGCTCAACACCTTCTGTAACAGAACCTAAAGAAACATAACAACCAGTCTCACCAAGAACACACAAAGGCTTACCAACACTAGGGCCCTCATTATTACAACAATAACCACTAGGAGAAGAAGTCAAACCATCAACCCAAACAGGAGCACTAGTCCGATTCCCAGATCGTGCCCGATCTTGCGCAACGTATATTTGCATCTTATGCAGTAAACAGCTGGAGTTTTGACAAAGGTTTCTGGCACAAAGACAACAAAGAAAAATTACAGGGAAACGTGGAAACACTGGTGTTGCTCAAAAAAGGCAAATGCAACAAAGCAGAATACAAAGAAGAGCACAGTCAAAGGTTTCTGAAGCTGAGAAACAAGCACAGCGCGGTTGAATCGAACGTGAACGAGTTGGAGCACAGGGGGCTAGACCGCTGCCCAGACAAGGGTTACCATAATTTTAAAAGATACGTGAGCCTTTCGGTAAGTGCATACAACCTCCGAAAAATAGGAGAGGAACTAATTGCGGAAATGCGTGCCACTGAAAAAACAGACAGGCTTCATATACATGTCGCATAAAATACCTCAAATAACAATATATAAGGCATCTGTGCAGGACTACCTATGTCCTTACATTTGCAAAACTGACAAAAAACAATGGTAAAATCAGTCTGGTTAACAATAAGTAATCGGGCGGCCTGCTCCACCACTTTTACTGTCCAAACAAATTAGCTTGGGTGTATCCATTTTGGATAAAAAGTAGCCTTTTCTTGCCGACGCTAATTAGTCTCTGCACGTAAACCCGATATGTATTCACGCTCAACTGGTTAGTGTTGAAAACTAGTTAGAATCTTTATGGGT